>JAEEHO010000077.1 GCA_016280845.1 Paludibacteraceae bacterium
AAACCTTTTCCGTCTTATCTACCAGAATGCGGCACTCGCCTTGTCCTTCGAAGAAAGCCGTTTGTACCGAATCGGCAAAGCGGTTGGCGGTTGCTTGCTCATGGTCCACCACAATACGGTCAACCATCAGGAATGCCTTTTTCTTGCCGATGGTTTCCCGGGTGTCTGTGTCCAGCCGCACGGTCTCACCGTTTACTAGTAATCGGCTGAAACCTTGGCTCATCCAGATAGCTAGTTGGTCGCGCAGCGTGCGTCCTTCCGGTAGCACAATAGGACTAAGCAGGTACAATCGTGCACCCGTCTCTTGCGCCTCCATATAGTCAACCACATCGCGAATAGTGTTTCTGCGCACTTCTTCTCCGCTCACGGGCGAGTACGTGCGACCCACGCGCGCGTAAAGAAGTTTCAGGTAGTCGTATATTTCTGTTACGGTGCCAACGGTTGAACGCGGATTACGACTGCTCACTTTCTGTTGGATAGCGATAGCGGGTGGTATACCTTCAATCTTCTCAACCTCAGGTTTTTGCATTCTGCCCATAAACTGGCGTGCGTACGCGCTGAGGCTTTCTACATAGCGGCGCTGACCTTCGGCATAGAGCGTATCAAACGCCAGCGACGATTTGCCGCTGCCGCTCACACCTGTTACCACAACCAACTTATTGCGCGGTATATCAACCGACACATGTTTCAGGTTGTGGGTGTCCGCTCCCTCTATGCGAATATATTCTTCCAATTATCTCTTGCTTGCTGCTTCTGCCTGGCGTCTCAGTTCTTGCAGACGCAGACGCGAAGATTCGATAGTCGTATCTCTCTGTTGGCGTGACAATTTGGGCACGCGAATAGGTGTGCCGACTTCAACATCATTCGGGTTGGTTATTCTGTCGCGGTTGGCGTCATAGATATACGGCCAATATGCCTTACTGCCATAGTAACGCATTGACATCCAAGCCAAACGACTGTTTCTGTGCATCGGCTCCACTTTGATATATTTGTATTTTCTTACGTCAAACGGTTCTTGAACCACTTCCGGTTCTTTTTCTGGTGTTTCCGGAGACAGTTCGATGGTGTCGTTGGCTATGTCGCGTTCCACCTCCGGCCACATGGTTTCTGCTTTTACCGGTTGCTTTTTCGGGAACTTAGTCTCTATCCAGTTACGCAAGTCATAGTGCGTGTAGCAGTAATAACCTGCTCCGCCCAAAAGCAATAGGATCAAGAGCCAGATAAACAAGTTGCGCCAGAAATGGCTTTCTTGTTTCGGCTCCTCTGTCTTCGGTTCTTCTGCTTTTTTAGCCGGCTCTACTTTGGGTGCTTGGTATGTAGGTGCCTGATAGGTCGGAGCTTGATAGGTAGGTGCTTGATACGTTGGTGCCTGATAACTCGGTGTCGGAGTTGGAGCAGGTGCCTGGTATGTTGGAGCAGGAGGGGGTGTTGGTACTTGATAACTCGGAGTGCTTGGCGTGCTCGGAGCAACCGGTGTACTCGTTATCTCCACCTTCGGTTCTTCTACCTTCGGCGTTTCATATGCAGGTGCCTCATATTTAGGTGTTTCATATGCAGGAGCCTCGTATTTAGGCGCTTCATAAGTCGGAGCTTCGTATTTGGGTGTCTCAGGAACAACCGGTTCTGCCGGTTTTATTTCTTCTTTCTTCGGCTCTTCTTTCTTCTTTTCCTCGTTAGGTGCCTGACCCAAATCGGCCAATATGTCAATGATTTCATTGGCCTGCTCGTTCAGCTTCTTCAGCGGGTCGATGCCGTCTGATACCGGGGCTTCTGTCTCTGCGTTTGTTTGAGTCAGAGCAGATAGCGGTTGAGCCTTTACGTTGCGTCCCTCGATCATCTCTTTTATGCTTGCTTCCGGCGCAAAGGCAATCTTGTTGTATCCTTCTATGATGATAGCTTCGCCTGTGGTGACATTCACGCTCTTGCGTGGAGCGACAGCCTGCAGACGGAATGTGCCAAGACCGTTGATCTTGACCTGTTTGTCTTGTTTCAATGCTTCCACGAGTTGTGCATTCATGGCATTGAGAAAGGTGTTTGCCACTTTCTCGCTCACGTTTGCACGCTGCGCCAATGCGTGACGCAATTCACTCCAACTGAGTTTATCTTCTGCCATGTCCTTATAGTTTCTTTAGTTCGTCTTTCATGTTATTAACTGGTCTGAATACCAGCTGATTCTTGCTGGGCACAAGTGTGCGTTCGCCCGTCTTCGGGTGAACGATGATGCGCTCGTTGCGCTCTTTGATCTCCAGTGAACCGAGTCCCTGCAACTGAATAGACTTACCCGACATTAGATTGTCGCGTAGGATAGCATTGTAGGTGTTCAGCAACTCTTCCACCTGTTTCTTGGTCAGTCCTGTTGCGTTAGCAATTAGACCGATTAAATCTTTGGTTAACATAGTATTGCGTATAAATCAAATTCTTCTGCTTTTATTATTTTGACATCATAAAATTCTCCGACTTGTACCTTTGTACATTGTACATTGTCCGTTGTTCTTACCAGCACCTCGCAATCCACTTCCGGGCTGTCGTACTGTGTGCGTCCGATGTAGTAATCGCCTTCTTGTCGGTCAATCACCACGCGTTCGGTCGTGCCTACACGTTGCTGCATCAGTTGACCGCTTATCTCTTGTTGAATCGCCATCAATTCGGCTACGCGTGCTTGTTTGACGTCCTCCGGCACATCGTCTTTATAGTGCTTGTTGGCGTACGTACCTTCTTCGTCCGAGTAGGCGAAACAACCCATTCGGTCAAAACGCATCTCGCGCACCCATTGCTTCAGTTCCTCAAAATCTTCTTCTGTCTCGCCCGGGTGACCCACCAGCAATGTTGTGCGGATACAGATACCCGGCACGCGCTCACGTATCTTGCGTATCAGCGCATCTTGTTCGGCACGCGTTATATGGCGTCGCATCAGACCCAACATGTGGTCCGAGCAATGCTGCAGAGCAATGTCCAGATATTTGCACACATTCTTGTGCTTGGCCATCACGTCCAATAGTTCATAGGGAAAATCAGTCGGGTAGGCATAGTGCAAGCGAATCCATTCCACACCTTCTATCTGCGCCAATTCATCCACTAGTTCCGGCAGCATATGCCGTTTCTCCAGGTCCAGACCGTAACTGCTCAGGTCTTGTGCTATCACATTCAGCTCTTTCACGCCTTGTCCAACCAGCCAGCGTGCCTCGTCCACTATCTCTTGTTTCGGTCTGCTGGTATGGCGGCCCGTTATCAGCGGAATAGCGCAATACGAACACATTCGGTTGCAACCCTCCGATATCTTTAGGTACGCGTAGTGTTTGGGCGTGGTGAGTGTGCGCTCGCAGGTGCTGCACGCGCGCGTAGAAGAAAGCCTACTGCCGATTACTTCGACCAGTTTCATGTAGTCGAACTTACCGAAATAGGCATCCACTTCCGGAATCTCTTGCTCCAATTCTGCTCTGTAACGCTCACTCAGACAACCCATTACATACAACAACCGCAATTGTTTCTTCTTCTTGCGTTCGCACATCTGTAGTATCATCTGAATACTTTCTTCTTTGGCGTCACCGATGAATCCGCACGTGTTGATGACGGCTATTTCACCTTTCGGTTCGGGCGCATCGTGTACCACACGCCACCCCGCTGCTTCCAGCGGCCGCATCACACGCTCGGCATCCACCAGATTCTTCGAGCATCCCAATAATATGAAATCTACTTCTCCTTTATGCACTTAATACCTTGCCGTTATTACCGATTGTCAATTATCAATTGCCCAAGTCGCAGTGGAACTTGATGCGTACCAGTCTCACGTGGCGTTCGTCGTAATAGTCTTCGCCTAGTTCCTCCATCGCCTTCTTGATGCTGTCGCTCTCGGCGTTTTTGAAGTAGTCGTAGATCTCTTCTTCCTCGTCCGGATCCAGCACTTCTTCGATAAAGTAATTGATGTTGATCTTTGTTCCGCTGAAGACGATGGCTTCCAGTTCTTCCAGCATCTCATCCATCGACATACCGCACGATTCTGCCAGATCGTCCAGATCCACACGGCGGTCAATAGCCTGAATAATCTGTTTCTTACGGGTCGATTTCTTGGCTACCGTACGTATACGCAGGTCTTCCGGACGGATGATCTCGTTCTCCTCTACATATTCCTTGATGACGCGCAGGAACTCGTCGCCGTAGCGTTTTGCTTTAGCCACACCCACACCCGGAATGGTCATCAACTCATCCATTGTGATCGGGTAGGTGGTTGCCATGGCTTCCAGACTCGGGTCTTGGAAGATAACGAATGGTGGCACATCGCATTTCTTGGCCAGTTTACGACGTATATCCTTCAGAATAGAGAATAGCACTTCGTCCGCAGCAGCGCAGGTGGCTCCTGCACCTTCCATGATCTCCTCGTCATCGTTCTGTACCTCAATCGGTACCTCAAAACGTGTAGGCTTGCGCAGGAATTTCTTGCCGTCCGGAGTCAGTTTCAGGTCGCCGTACGAATCCACATCTTTCTTGATGTATCCGTCCAGCAATGCTTGACGCAGGATGGCGTGCAGCGTGCTCTCTTCTTCGTCGCCCGCAGCGCCGTAGTTCTCCAGCTCTTCGTGGTGATAACTCATCACTTCGGCTGTTCTGTTGCCGTGCAGAATATCTACTATATGCTCTGCTTTGTGCTTCTCGTTCACTTGTTGGATGGTCTCCAATGCCAATTGCAGGATCTCGCTTTCGTCCACCAGACGATAGGTCTTCTTGCAGTTGTCGCAATTGCCGCAGTTGTCCTCTTCGTACTCTTCGCCGAAATAGTGCAACAGCAATTTACGGCGGCATATAGTCGACTCGGCGTAACTCTGCGTCTCGAATAGCAACTGGTTGCCGATGCCGATTTCCTTAGGTGTCTTGCCTTGTTGAAACTTACGCAAACGCTCGATGTCATCCGGCGAGTAGTAGCAGATACACTGTCCTTCGCCACCGTCACGACCCGCACGACCGGTCTCCTGATAATAGCCTTCCAGCGACTTAGGAATATCGTAGTGTATCACAAAGCGTACATCCGGTTTGTCAATACCCATACCGAACGCGATTGTAGCCACTATCACTTGGCACTCTTCCATCAGGAAGGCGTCTTGGTTGGCGGTACGTGTTGCCGCATCCATACCTGCGTGGTACGGACGGGCCGATATACCGTTCACTTGCAGCACTTGTGCCAGATCCTCCACTTCCTTGCGCGCGAGACAATATACTATACCTGATTTGCCTTCCATCGAACGGATATAGCGCACCAGGTCTTTGTCTACATCGGAGGTCTTCTGACGTACTTCGTAGTACAGGTTCGGACGGTTGAAACTGGATTTGAAGACTGTTGCGTCCAGCATATCCAGATTCTTCTGTATGTCGTGCTGTACTTTCGGCGTAGCGGTAGCGGTCAACGCAATAATCGGCGCCTTGCCGATGCGCTGAACCATACTGCGTATCTGGCTGTACTCCGGACGGAAATCGTGTCCCCATTCGGATATACAGTGTGCCTCGTCCACAGCGTAGAAACTGATCTTCACGCCTTGCAGGAAGTCCACGTTCTCGGCTTTCTGCAGACTCTCAGGTGCCAGATAGAGCAATTTGGTCTTGCCGGCCAGCACGTCCTCTTTCACCGCGTTGATCTCACCGCGGCTAAGACTTGAGTTGATGAAATGAGCCACACCATCTTCCTCCGAGTAATTGCGTACTGCATCTACTTGGTTCTTCATCAACGCAATCAGCGGAGAGATGACGATAGCTACACCGTCCATAATCATAGACGGCAATTGATAACAGAGGCTCTTACCACCGCCCGTCGGCATCAACACAAAAGTGTCCTTGCCTTCCATCACATTGCGGATGATGGCTTCTTGGTTACCTTTGAAACTGTCGAAACCGAAATTGGAGCGTAACGCCTCTACCAGTTGTTCGTGAGTCACATTCATAGTGTAATCTGGCTTATTCTTTATCTATGTTGTTTTTTTATTCTATTGAGTTCTTCTAAAAGTATCTTTATCTACATGCTAGGAAACTTCCAAAACGTGTTGATTTTTTAGAAGCACCTTATATATATTATTAAGCATTGTATGCAGTTGTTTACCTTTCCCCCCCTTCGCCTTTTCGTCCTTTAGGTTCCCCCTTAACGAGGGGGGGGAGGGTGTCCTTTTGTCTTCAAAAGGGCTATTTCTCAATTGGAGTGCAAAGGTAAGTAATTTATTTCAAATATCCAAATATTTCTGCAAAAAAAATTTTTTACCTTCATTTTTTCTCCTCTTTGCTCACTCCGTTTTCTATTTCCGGTTCCTTCGCTCTTGTAATCTATATGGCTGTCAATAACGAGAAAGACCTAGGTGATACCTAGGTGATACCCAGGTTATACCTAGGTTATACCTAGGTTATTCAGCCACTCTCGCGCCACTTCCATCCTGTAGTGTACCCCGTTTTTTGGACACTTTAAATGCTTTATTATGTGGAAGAAAGTGCCCTTGGAGGTAAAATTGGAAGCATTAAAATTGCTTCAATCAGGAGAATCATTCCAGTCCGTTAGCAAACGTCTGCGTATT
>JAEEHO010000078.1 GCA_016280845.1 Paludibacteraceae bacterium
ACGCCCGGTGCGCAAGCCGGCTGATCAGGTGATAGCACCTGTTCTGCTCGACAACCCTGTTCTTTCTCATGTGGGCATTATACCAAAAACTCGGCTACTGTATCAATTTTACTGTATCAATAAGCTCTGACCCTTCATTCTACAATAATCTTCCATTGATCGTCGACTTTAGCGAATGTCACAGGATAAGTGTTTGTCTGTACACTTAATCCATGACAACTAACAATATCTGCAGCTATCCGCACTGTATCCTTTGCAACGTGTTTAGTCGAATATGATGTTACAACCATATTGGAAATCACACAGCCTTCAAATATTTCCACCAATGGCGAATCTGGCATACCTGTCAGTGAATCCGGATTGTCTGTTCCAGCGTACTCAATCATTTTCTGCGGTAAAAATCCAGCGACCCAGTCTGCCTCATTGGTAGTGGCCAATGCTCTAACGAAATTGAGATAGGCCCTTTCCGGCGTCGAGAAATCGCGACATGGAATTCCTGAAATCAATACGGAATCAAAATTCCGTCCTACTATTTGCGCCAGATTAGTAGATGTCGCTGAAGCACCACACATAAATCCAGCAAAAAGCACGTTAACAATCACCTTGGCCACGACGTCACTCCTTTTGTCATATTAGTCCATGTACTCATTCCATCTGCTTCATACCAGCACCAAAATCTATGTGGCACAGTACGACAATCAATTGCGCACGCATTGCGGCCTTAGGGCTAAGTTTCTGTGCAAAATACTACTCATCCCATTTGTCATCATCATAAACAATAATCTTCCAACCGTTTGTGCCGTTGCTGAGCGTAAGTGTTAACGGTTCGGTCAAGATTCGACTTGCATAACTCTCCCGCAGTGACGCGGTGACTCGCACAAACTGATTACTAGTTGACGTAGCGTACGTCGAAATCACGACATTGGAGAAGTTTGTGTCCATCATGACTGACTTGAATGAAGCGACAGTCTCTACTGGAACAGTTGAAGAATTGTAGTGCCCCGTCAACCCGTAAAGATATTCTGAATCAAAGTGATAATAGAGTTCTCGCAGACTACCCGTCTGAAGCGCCCTAACCGTGCCAAGGAACACCGTGCCTGGGGTTGATGCGTCACATGAGGGCAGCCGAAGAACTTCGTCCGTTGTCAGGGCGACACCGACCAGCGATGTCGCATTTGTCAACGGCTCGGCAGTGCAAACGGCAGCGGCAAGCAATGAGGTCAATGTAACAATTTTCACCATGATGTTGATCCTTTGTCTATTCGTGTCCATACTGGTCTACCAGAGGTTTCGTCCCAGTACCAAAATCTATGCGGAATTGAAGTACAATCAATCGCGCAAGCATTCCGTCCAGCGTCTCGGTCATTGGCCTCTTTCCATGCCTGCAAGAAGTCTTTGCCTCCCTTGACTTTCGTTGCAAAATCCGAGGCAATATCAACTGCGCCTTGGCTATCCAATGGTGCCGTATAGCAGTACCCCAAGAAGATTATGTTTGCAGCATTCTCCCAAGAAACTCCAACGGAACGGTCTTCTTGACTTTTAATCCATCGCTTGAAGCGGGTCGTCATTCCGAATGATTTTATTCGATGACCCGCTATGTTCATGACAGAGCAACCAGCAATCACTACGCAGTTAAGATCTCGTTTCCAGTATTCTCCAAGAAGATTCGGCGTGAATCCACTGTTTATCCCACCTGTTGCTCCGTTTCCATGCCCAGAATAGTAGAACACATCCGCTTGATTCATTACACTACCATGCAATAGCGATTGCGTGATGTGAGTAAAAAAAGTCGTTGCCTTTCGACCTCTTTCCCGTGTATCATACATGGTGCTATGAAAGAAAACCTGAAGGCAACGACACGTAGAATAAGGCCATGAAGGGGACAGTCCCCCTTGGCCTTACAACCGTTTTCTGGCTATCGCCCGTCTCCATCAGTCACAGCCCGTTACAGTACACATATCCGCTCAATGCGCCAGAATCCCTGTCAAAAACGATTATTTTACGCGAAACACCGGCGCAGGATCCGTCAAACGCATGGCTTTCCGTATGCGAAAAGAATCGTTTTGGCGAAGGGTCTTCCCCGAATACAAGTTTCGTCTGCGTCTCGGAATCCTTCGCCATTTGCTCCGCTTTCCAACGGCTAAATCCTCGGTCTTCTTGCTCTGGAGTTCCATAGTCGAGCATTATAAACGAATTTGTCGCAATTTCATACGAATGCGTCTGGGCAAAACGCACGAACTCGGATTCGGTTACACGGCAACTGAAACGATTGGTGTATTGTCCCCACCTCGCCTTGCTGGCAAAATGAATCTGCCTTGCCGATTCCGGAATCCACCGTCTCAAAAGCGATGTGCGACTCTCCTTCATCAACTCTGCATGGGAGGCATAGACACCGTCGATAGGCCTTAGCATGTAACGGCAGAGGCCTATTGCGGCCCCGATCAGGACGAGACACGACAAAAGCGCCCCGCCAATCGAAAGCGCCACTATCTTCAACACCTTCTTGATTTCCATGCCTTCTGCCCCTCGAAGCGTTCCTCCACGCTCCGAATTGTAGCAAAACTCCCGAAATTCCGCAACCGTACAACCGCTCCGGAACACACGTTCCCGCAATCCGAATGCCGGGCTCAGGCCGACGCCGACATCGATCCCAAGATAAGTCCAATCAGGATTAAAAGCCAGAATATGCGAGAAAGCCACTTCAACCGACCTTCCGGTCGCCACCATTGACGCGAGGGCGGAAGATACAGAAGAAATGGCACAACTATCAGCGGCAAAATACAGAAGATTGCGTACAAACACTCTATCTCTCCACCAATACCTTCAGATCCAATTGCGCAAACAAGCACGACAAACGGAAGAGCACAGGCAGCTCCTATTGCTCTGAAGAAGCGCAAGGTCCATCTGTGTCCGCGATGAAGATCAAAGCAGGCAGCGAACATGAAAAGGAGCGGAACAAGAATACCAAGCGTTTTCAGATCGTTTTTGTAGATTGCGCTCGCGATGACTGCAATTGCCGCGATTGCGCAATACGAATCGGCGATGATGCTCGCGGCGCGGACGCTCCACGGCATCCTGCGCGGCAAATCGGCGTTTACAATCGTTTCCTGGCTATCACCCGTATCCATTTGTCACAGCCCGTTCTGGCCCCTTTCCTTGCAGATTGGCTTTATTTGTCATTCTTTTCTTTCTTCGGAATTCGTCCCGTTTCGACTCCCTTTTGGTTGCCCAACCCTGATGCGATTATATCAAATCCCATCCGATGCGGCAACCGCCAAAAGCGATTTACCAAGGGTGTTTGTAACTGGAGGGGACTGTTGGGGCCCTCGGCGCTACGCGCGATCACGAAAGCCGACGGCGTCGAGGCGGGTTGCTTCGCAACCTTGATGCGTCTCGACGCACCTGTATCAATAAGATCAAGCTTGGGCTTCTCGCAACTTCAGCTGCAGCGAACACACCATTGTTGTGCTATTTTGTTCACTTTAACATTTCTGGATATGCTACCATTTAGTTTCGCATAAAGCCACCCCGTAAAAACGACAACAGGTACGATAACCCAAAGTCGGTATGCTCCACATCTCAGCCATGTTATAAACACCAATGTAGCTGAAACAATCAGAAATACGATTCCCAGCAATACTCGACTCAACCCTAAAAGAACAATTTCTCGCCTTAGATATTGGCGCCTCAAAGCAACTAGAGTCGGGTCGCCGCAACTCCCCAACCCATATAGATAAAGGGCAAAAACATAATTTGAAGTCCTGTAAGAATTAGTGAGTCTTGCATCGGCAGGCCAAACAAGCGACGGTTTCCTTTTCTTCAAATGCAAGTATATGCGCCGCTGGGAAGTTATCCACAAGATTGTATAAAGCAAATAAGAAACCACGACACCAACGATCGGGACAACTACGCAAATCAGCACTACAGCCAATACGTACTCTGTATTCATGCCTGTATTTCGTGTGTTTTCACAAACTTATGGTATAACTGATGAACGGCAATGCAACGCCAAACGCATACAGGCAACAGATCGTAACCGCAGAAGCATTGGCTACAAGCCGAATCATGCGCATTCTACCGGGACAATAGCGCCACGACAACAATACCACGCCCAAAAACATCAATGAAGCCATGGGCACCTTGCAAAGGACGAATTCTGTCAACGGAATAATTGGTTGCCCGTAGAAAACACGTTCATAAATCTTCACGACAAATGGAGAAAGAACATTGACTAGACCTGTCACAAAAAACAAAGGTCCAA
>JAEEHO010000010.1 GCA_016280845.1 Paludibacteraceae bacterium
AAATATGACGAACGGGGCAATTACATTCTCAAAACAACATATAATCTTAGCGCTTCCCCAGACGCATATAGTAACGCTACTATCGAAGAACGTACAATTGAGTACTACGAATGATGATATGGGAGCGCAGAAAATACAAAACTGAAAGATTTCCGATTTACTTACGAGACGATAGCGGGTGGGGAAGATGATTCGACTATCATCATAATCTTAAATATCGTACACTTTTCTGTCTCGCATAGTAACGCCATCCAATAATCGCACAGCGTTATTCTATTGTGCAAAAAATGCCATAACTCTTGCACATGTCATTTTTTTGTATTACTTTTGCAGCCGCAAAAGTTTACAGTTAAGGTACATGAGAAAGATTAAACATGGCTAAAGAAGAAGTAACACCGATGATGAAGCAATTCCGCGACATCAAGACGCAGTACCCCGATGCAATGCTGCTCTTCCGTTGCGGAGACTTCTACGAGACATATGCAGAAGATGCGGTTAAGGCAAGCAAGATACTGGCTATCACACTGACCCACCGCAACAACGGCGGACAACAATCGACCGAGATGGCCGGTTTTCCCTTTCATGCACTGGATACCTATCTGCCCAAGCTGGTGCGCGCCGGATTGCGCGTAGCTATATGCGACCAGCTGGAAGACCCCAAGATGACAAAGAAACTGGTCAAACGCGGTGTTACCGAACTGGTGACGCCCGGCGTCAGTTATTCCGACACCACCCTCACGCAGAAGGAGAACAACTGGGTGGCATGTCTCCATTTTGAGAAACACTGTATCGGAGTGGCTTTTCTGGATATATCCACCGGCGAGTTCATGGCCGGACAAGGCGAGAGCGACTATATAGACAAACTGCTGACCAATTTTGCGCCGAAGGAAGTGCTGATGTTGCGCGGACGTAAGGCGGAGGTTGAGCAACTCTTCGGAAACAAATATTTCACCTTCGAACTGGAAGACTGGATGCTCGTCGAATCGACGGCGCGCGAACGCCTGCAGAAACTATGGGGCGTCAGTTCGCTCAAGGGCTTCGGTCTCGAACAGATGCCGGCAGGCGTAACGGCCGCAGGAGGTATTCTGATGTATCTGGACATGACGCAACACCTGCAAACGGGTCATATCCAGCACCTTAGCCGTATAGAAGAAGACAAATACGTTTGGCTCGACCGCTTCACTATCCGCAATCTGGAGTTACTGGGCGGTCAGACCGAAGACAGCAAGACGCTCTACGATGTCATCGACCGCACCATCACGCCGATGGGCGGACGTATGTTGCACCGCTGGATGGCTTTTCCGCTCAAGGAAGTGCGACCGATACGCAATCGCCAGACCGTTGTGGAGTATCTCTACCGCCATCCCGAGGCGCGCGAGACCTTGCACGAGGCGCTGCAGCAGGTGGAAGATATGGAACGTATCGTCAGCAAAGTCAGCACAGGCCGTATCGGTCCGCGTGAGATGGTTCAGTTGGGCCGTGCGCTCAAAGCTGTTGCGCCTATCAAACGTATCTGCGAAGAAGCGACGGAGAACGAATATCTGTCGCTGCTGGGCGAGCAACTCGACACCTGCTCGGAGATGCGTGCGCGTATAGAGCGAGAGATCATGCCTGATCCGCCGTTGGCGCAAGGTCGACCCAATATCATCGCGCGCGGCGTGGATGCCGAGTTGGACGAACTGCGTGCCATTCAGACCGACGGCAAGAACTATCTGCTGCAGATACAGCAGCGCGAGATAGAACGCACAGGCATAACGAGCCTGAAGATAGGATTCAACAACGTGTTCGGATACTATCTGGAGGTGCGCAATACCTATAAAGAACAAGTGCCACCCGAATGGATACGCAAGCAGACCTTGGTGGGCGCAGAGCGATACATCACCGAAGAACTCAAGCAGTACGAGGAGAAGATCACAACAGCCGAGGACAAGATACAGGTCATCGAGAACCGTTTGTATCAAGAACTGATGCTGGCGCTCTGCGAGTGGGTGCCGCAGATGCAGTTGGACGCCAAGGTATTGGCGCAACTCGACTGCCTGCTGGGCTTTGCCACAGCCGCCACGGAGAACAACTATGTCTGCCCGGACATCAACGACAGCCTCGTCATCGATATACGCCAGGGACGCCATCCCGTCATCGAGCAAAATCTGCCTATAGGCGAACAATATATAGCCAACGATGTGCTGCTGGACAACAACGGCCAGCAGATCATCATCATCACCGGACCGAACATGGCGGGTAAGTCCGCCCTACTCCGCCAGACGGCGCTGATAGTGCTGATGGCGCAGATGGGTTCGTTCGTGCCCGCCGAGAGCGCACAGATAGGCGTGGTGGACAAGATCTTCACGCGCGTGGGCGCAAGCGATAATATATCATTAGGTGAGTCCACCTTCATGGTAGAAATGAACGAGGCGGCATCTATTCTGAACAACCTGAGCGAACGCAGTCTGGTGCTGTTTGACGAACTGGGACGAGGCACCAGCACCTACGATGGCATAAGTATTGCATGGGCTATTGTGGAATATATCCACGAGAACCGCGGCCACGCCAAGACGCTCTTTGCCACCCACTATCACGAGTTGAACGAGATGGAGAAGACCTTCGAACGAATCCGCAACTACAATGTGTCGGTCAAGGAGGTAAACGGCAAGGTTATTTTCCTACGCAAACTGGTGCGCGGCGGCAGCGAGCACAGTTTCGGTATACATGTAGCCAAACTGGCAGGCATGCCGGCGTCCATTGTCGAGCGCGCCAATCGTATCCTGGCCGATCTGGAGTCGGCTTCCAAAAACGGCGACATAGCCAAACCGACCGAGCAGATAGGCGAGAGCCGCGAGGGCATGCAACTCAGTTTCTTCCAACTGGACGACCCTGTGCTGGAACAAATACGCGACGAAGTCAAATCACTGGATATCAACAATCTCACGCCGCTGGAGGCGTTGAACAAACTATCGGAGATCAAGCGCCTGGTGGGAGGCAAATGAATCCGAGCAACAGCAAACCGTAAACTGAAAACTAAAAAAGCTGAAGGCCGCCTACCGAAGGCTGACAGCCGAACACTAAACAGTATATTATGAAAAAGAGGTACATCATTCGCACTGTTCTGATTGTGCTGGGAGTGCTGATCATCATCGGCGGCTCGTTTGCACTGGAGCAGTACTATCGCTTGCAAGTCAGCAACTTCCGTTCGCGCGACGGACAGGAACACAGTTATCACATCTATCCGGGTGCCACCGTCGATTCGGTACTGGCGCTTCTGGACAGCGATTACTACATCGGTAGCAAACCGGATTTCTATCTGCACAAGCGCATGTTGCTATTTAACAACCCCGAGCCGGGACGCTATGTCTTCCCGCCGCAGTTCGGTGACCGCGAGGTAATCGACCGACTCAAATTCGGACGCCAAACGCCCGTCAAGGTGACATGGAACAATTACGTCCGCACGCGCGAGGAACTGGCCGGCAAGGTGACACGCCACCTGATGATAGACAGTCTGACGCTGCTGCAACTGCTGGACAGCAACGAGTATATGGCGCAGTTCGGCCTTAACAAAGAGACCAGCCGCTGTCTGTTCATCCCCAACACCTACCAGATCATGTGGAATATCACGCCGGACAAACTGTTCGCGCGCATGAACTACGAGTACAATGTGTTCTGGACCGAGCAACGCCGCCAGAAGGCCGATTCGCTGGGTTTGACGCCGGTGGAGGTGGCTATCATTGCGTCCATCGTTGAGGGCGAGAGCCACAATCCGAAGGAGCTGCCTATCATAGCCAGTCTCTATCTCAACCGCGTGCGCAAGGGCATGCACCTGCAGGCTTGTCCTACCGTCAAGTACGCCGTAGGCGACTTCAAGTTGCGCCGTATCCTCAACCGCCATCTGGCTGTGGACAATCCGTACAACACATACAAATACCCGGGTCTGCCTCCCGGACCTATCCGTTGCCCGCTGGCAGAGACCATGGATATAGTGCTCAATGCGCCCAAGACCGACGTGCTGTACATGTGCGCTAATCCGGCGCTGAACAACACCCATATCTTCTCCTCGTCCTACAGCGGCCACGCGGCTGCAGCCAAGCAGTACCGCCACACGATGGACACCATCAACTGGGAACGCTTCGACGAGATGCGCCGCCGCCAACGCGAGGAAGCCAAACTACAAGCACAGCAACAAGCCAAACAACAATGATCTGGGACAACAATGACGACATACGGCTGATTGAGTGCGACAACAACGCCCGCACCATTCAGCGCCATCTGAACGATTGCCGCGACGAACGCAGACCCTATGTGTTTGTCACCAACACCATGACCGTCAAGCCACTCAATCGTCTGCTGGTGCCGGTCTCGATGCTGGAGGAAGAAACCTACAAGGCCGAGATATGCACCTATTTGGCGCGTAAGACCGGCGCCCACATCATACTGCTCAAGGCGCACGACTACGGCAGCCACGCGCAGCAGAACGTCAACCGCATCATCACGCATATCAAGAAGATCAACGAGCGTCTGGCTGCCGGCAATACAGCTTCCGGCGACGAAGCTAACCATGGGCCCATCACCTACGAGGTGGTCGAGGCGCGCAAGGACTCGTTCGGTCTGATCCGCGAGTCCAGCGAACGTCAGCGCGATTTTCGTCACGACCTGCTGGTGCTGACCGCCAGCCGCGACTACGGACTGGACGATCTGCTCTTCGGTCCGCCCGAGCGCAAGGCGATCCAACGCGCGTTGGTACCCGTCATGCTGGTCAATCCGCGTGAAGATCTGTTCTCGCTGTGCGACTGACAAACGCTATCGTTTTGTCAACCGTAGTTTACAAAAAACAGACACAATATCAGCAATTTGTTACATCAACTTTGCAGATTTATGTTTTTAAACACTTTTCTTGAAAAATATTTGGTCATATTGCCAAAAAGCAGTACTTTTGCATCGTGTTTTTCATGGTATTAGATTTAAGGTTAAATGAGAAAGATTGGTTGTCGTGAGACAACCTTCTTTTTTTGTGTATATCTACAAACAAAAGTGTCCCCGAACGGAGACACTTTATTTTTATATCGGATACAACTTGCCTTTCTTTATTGAGGAGGAAGATAAATCATATATTTGTATTGGCTGCGGTCGAGAGACGTGTATCCTTCAGCACGGAGCATATTCTCGAAAGCACTATGCTGGTCTTCGTGCTGCGGCTTGGTCTTGAACTGCGGCGAATAGGAACAGAATACCACCGGGTGGATATCCTGGATAATAGAGCGGTATTTGACCGTATAGACGGAATCGTATATATTGGACCAGAACTCATTGTATAGTGCTGCCTGACAGCCAGTCAAAGCACGTATTCGGTGCATCTGCTGACCGACGGATATAACGGCTGACGGCGAATGGCTGGCGGCTAACGTTGACTGAATGCTGTCGTAGTCCTTCTGCACTTGTTCCATCCAATTGTTCTCTGCAGAACGAATACGAATACCGCGATAGGGCGAAACAGTTGCCCACGTTTCTGTTTTAGTCAAGTCGCACTTGCCAATACTATTCGTTGAGAAACGAACCATCACTATGGCTGTCAGTCCAAGCAGTACAGGCCATAAGTATCGACGCATCTGCGGCCTGAGACGCACAGCCGCTACAGGCAGTATGCATAACACAGCAGGAAACAACTTGAGCCATCCGGTATCGGTGCCAAGAGTAGCGACAGATAAGGTGGCTAGACCGAATATTAATTGCCAATTGCCGATAGCTGAATGCTGAATGCTGACAGCAGAAAGCGCAACACAGCAAGCCGATATTAGGTAAGTCAATTCGGTGTTGTACCAACGTGTAGGTTTGATGAGAAATGAGACCACATAGACCACTATTGCACCTACAAGCACGCCGTAGGCAACGAGTCCCCATCGTTGCCATGACTGCGGAAGACGTTGCTCTGCGTAGCGACCTATTGCCCATATACCCAGCCAGCTTGCGACACAAGCGGCAAGCAAAGCACCGTTCGCCCATAACTTAGACAGCATCGGCAGAAGATGATGACCACCGTCCATCGCTACATGAACAGATGCCGGCGTCATCAGCCAGTAGCCAAGCAGATACACGATGCCGGCAGTAAATGCGGCGATAGGAATATTTCGCAGACTGCGCTTACGCCAAATAGGAATAAGGAACAGCAGAGCCAATATATTCGGGAAACGAACAGCCACAGCCAAGCCGAGAAGCACGGCGCTGAAAACTGAAAGCTGAGAACTGAAAGCTGACGGCTGAATGCTGACAGCCACCCACAATGCCGACAAAAGCAACACCGACAGCGTACCGGGACTGAATTCTTGGAAGGCGCCATAGCCCATCAAGGCAAAAGTGAGTGCGACCCAATGAATATTGTTTCGCCGTTCGTCATGCGTGAGCAGGCAGCAATACGGCAAAGCGATAGCGACTACCACACACAACCAATTGAGCAGACGCAACGGTAGCAGTTCTGCGCCGAACAGACGCACACACGCACCGCCTGTCAGTATCGTGCCGACAGCCATCCAACCGCCTTCCAGCGTGTGGTACTTATTTAGCCAATAAAGCGGGTCCTGAATATTGCCAAGACCGGCAAAAACGAACCACAATGTCCATGCAAGTGCAGCGAAGAGCAACAACCATGAGCCGGCACGAGTTATATGTCGCCACGCGTTCTGCACCCGTTAGAAGATAGTGTGAATGGCTTGGCAGATCTCGTCCACCTGCTCGATTGTCAGATCGTAATAGAGCGGCAAGCGCACAAGGCAATCGGCATAGCGGTCACATTGCGGCAGAGCACGTCCGTCGTGCTTGTCGCGATAGTAGTCCGAACTATGTAGACTCAGATAGTGGAACACAGCCTGAATACCGCGTTCACGCAGGTTGGCGATGAGTGCCGTACGTTTCTCCAACGAAGGCAGAACGAGGTAGAACATGTGGGCGTTCAGCGAAGCGTAGTCCGGCACATCGGGCAACACAAACAAGCCTTGCTCTGCCAGCGGCTTGAGCGACTCGTAATAACGCAGCCACAATTGTTTTCGCTTTTCCTGAATAGCATCCAGGTTTTCCAGTTGCGCCCATAGGAAGGCAGCATTCACTTCGCTCGGCAAGAAAGACGAACCCATATCCACCCAGCCGTATTTGTTCACTTCGCCACGGAAGAACTCCGCACGGTTGGTTCCTTTCTCCCAGATGATCTCCGCGCGGCGCACAAACCGTTCGTCATTAACCACGAGCAAACCGCCTTCGCCGCCTGCCGTGATATTTTTGGTTTCATGGAACGAAAATGCCGCCAAATGGCCGATACTTCCCAGAGGACGTCCTTTGTAATACGAATCGATGGCCTGTGCTGCATCTTCCACCACCAGCAAGTTATGCTTGTTGGCTACGGCGAGAATAGCGTCCATATCGCACGCAACGCCGGCATAGTGAACCGGTACGATGACCTTGGTACGTGGTGTGATAAGCGACTCGAGCAAGTCGGCATCAATATTCGGATTACGGGACATAGAGTCCGCAAACACCACCTTTGCACCTTCGCGAAGAAAAGCCAGAGCCGTAGAAACGAAGGTATAGGACGGTATGATGACCTCATCACCCGGGTGCAATTGGCAGAGCATAGCGCACATCTCCAACGCATCGGTTCCGCTGCTTGTCAGCAGGCACTTGCGAAAACCGTAACGGTCCTCGAGCCACTGTTGGCATCGTTTGGTGAACTTACCGTTACCGGACAGTTTGCACTCGTAAACGGCTTCGTACATATAGTGGGCTTCCTTGCCCGTCAGATGAGGTTTGTTGAAAGGAACGGCGATCATGTAGCTAATGAATTAACAATGAATAATTAATATTCTCGTTGTGTTTGTTTGTTATATAAAACCTTTGCGCCTGCAAAGGTACTACATTTTTTTGGAATGTACAAGGTTTTTAGCGAAAAATGTCATCAACGCTTGCGTAAGTAGCATTTGGAGGTTATCGAGACATTCCGCTGACGTTTGACTGTCGTTTCCGAGTCGGACCTAGGTGATACCTAGGTTATACGTAGGTTATACCTAGGTTATTCAGCCACTCTCACGCCACTCTCACGCTACTCTCAAGTTAGTTAAGATTAGTACATTAGACTTTCTCTTTTGAGGACTCCCATGGGCTCTACTTGTCCTATTCCATTCTTGTAGTAAGAATAACCATATAGCCGCACATATGCGTTATATGGCTCCCTAAATATTCTA
>JAEEHO010000079.1 GCA_016280845.1 Paludibacteraceae bacterium
GATGGCAGCGTGCATTGCAAGAATATCTTCATGCGCAATCACAAGGGCAATCAGCACTATCTGATTTGTTTCCCTTGTGACGACGATTTGGCCATTCACGATCTGGAGCATTGGCTCAAAGAGGTGCTGGTGGCGCAGGGGCAGAACTCGCCCGGCAAACTGTCGTTCGCTTCGCCCGAGCGAATGATGAAGTACCTTGGCCTCGAACCGGGTAGTGTCAGCCCGTTTGGACTCATCAACGATGAGGACCATCATGTCATCCTTTTTCTCGACCGCCGACTGCAAGACGCGCCCTCACTCAGTTTTCATCCCAACGACTGCCGCGGAACGGTAGTCATCAGCCAAGACGCTTTCCGTCAATATCTGGCTTGCGTCGGCAACCAAGTGGAATATATCAATTGATGTCTGTTATGTCTAACGCAGATTTAGTACAGTATATCACTGAGCAGGCCGCCAAGGCCGGCGAGATCAACGCCAAGCTGATGTTTGGCGACTATGCTTTGTATTGTGACGGCAAGGTAGTCGGATTGATTTGTGACGACTATCTCTACCTCAAACCGCTCAAGCAGTTGGAGCCTTTGTTGCACGACTGCGACCGCGATATGCGTCCGCCGTACGAGGGAGCCAAACCGCATTTTGTCATCACCGATGTTGACGATTCGGATTATCTCTCCTCGCTCGTCCGTACCGTTGCTGCCCACCTCCCGCAAAAGAAGAAATAAAAAGCACGACCCGTTCGTTGAACAATGGGAAAAAGTCTAATAAACCTAATTAGGCCAATAAGCCAAATAAGGCCAATAAGGCCTATTAAATACAAACAATCAAACAATCATTTAATAATGCAAATAGACAATTCGTTTCTGCCTTTGCGCGGTAATTACAAGAACCTATTGGCTTATCAGAAAGCAGAATGCATCTATGATATCACTTTCTATTTTGCCAATACCTTCTTAGAAAAAGGCGATCGCACTATAGACCAAATGGTTCAAGCGGCTCGTTCCGGTAAGCAGAATATTGTTGAGGGATGCGCAGCTTCAACAACCTCCAAAGAAACGGAGATAAAGTTGATAAATGTAGCCAAAGCCAGTTTGCAAGAGTTGTTGGTTGATTATGAGGATTTCTTGAGAGTCAGAGATTTGAAACAATGGTCGTTGCAAGATCCAAGATATCTGCAGACGCGTAAAGTAACGTGTGAACATAATGATTCGGCGTACTATCGTGAGGCTATCAAACAGCGCTCAGCGGAAACAATTGCTAATATAGCCATTACTCTGATTCATCAAGAAGATAAGATGTTGCTTAAGTATCTGGAGGCGATCAAGGCACAGTTTGTACAACAAGGCGGAATCCGCGAAGAAATGACTCGTGCTCGTCTCAATTATCGTCAAAGCAACCCTAAAGCAAATTAGCCTACTTAGCCTAATTGGACTAATTAGGCCAATAAGACGTTAGAGTAACATAAAAGGCAACTAAAAGGTAGCATGATATCAGCAGGTAGTCTGCTCTCGTTACCGTGTCGTTACCGTGTCGTTGCTGCCCACCTCCCGCAAAAGAAGAAATAAAAAGCACCCTGTTTTTGATGAATAATATACCCTACAAATACTATACTGCGCATATTGTCATCCTGTCCTTAATTACAATAGCAGAGACCGCGTTCATTGTGTTATTTTTATGGCCGATGGGATTTGTTTGTGCGTTCGCAACTTGTATTTTCCTTGGTATCTTTTTGCTATGGCCGGCAATAGCTTTGCTGGTGGGGTGGATTTATGTGATAACCAAAACGCGCAAACGAGAAAACTGGTTTGAAAAAGTATTGTTCACGTGGGCAATAATTCTGGCGTTGGCTGTTCCGCTGACATCTGCAATAAAAGAACTACTGAATAGTCAAGCACGTTATTTTTACGATTTGCCTGATAATAATACTTTGACCATTTGGCAGAATAGGATCATTTTTGAGAAATACACATCTTTCTTTCCTCCTTGTACCAATTATATCCAATTGCCGGGTGTCCTTGAGAATTGGGAAATGGTTATAGATACAGCAGGGCGTGCTGCTGTTATAATGTACAATGCGGATGAAATCAAGCAGTTTTCTCCCAAATATCCGCTGGTTGCGACTTATTCAGGTGAAGCAGGCCAGTATTGGTTTTGTACCGAGTTTCCTCCTGAAACATGGATGATGCATTGTGAATATTCCTATTGGCCGGACGCTTTATCGACTTGTGGAGAATACCAGTTATCAATAGTTACTAATGATAGTGTTACGCATATAAACGGATACTATCCTTATAGGGAATATGCGTCATACCATCAACGTGAACCCTACACTCAATCCTTGGATAGTTTGATCATTTCTTTCCACAAGAAGACGGATCATTATAACCATAGTCATTGGGCTGATAGCACTCAATACTCCGCATTCCACAAGAAATAGCCATTGAATTAATATGAATATGAAACGAGTACTCATCACATTAAGTGTAGTTGCGCTGTTAGCAGCATGCAAAAACGAAACGGCAAAGCAAACCGGCATGGATTTATCGCATATTCAAGCGTTCGTACCTGCGGACGATGTTGATTACTATGCAGACTCCATTAATGGCTATGCCACTTTTTCTGCGGAGAATAATATCTTTATTATACCTGAAGAAATAACCAAAGAGCAATATGAGAATTTGCTTACGGATAAATATGTCTTCATCCCCCAAAAAGTAAATTCAAATACGGCTCTTTATGCTAAATTAGACAAAAAGACTCAGAAACATGTGGCACTTTACGATTCACTTATAGGGTATTGTAAATTATCATCTTTTCTTTATTACAAAGAAACCAAGCAATACGAATGTTGTATGGAATTTCCGTTGACATTTGAATCATTTATGATGACCGAAGATGGCATTATTGATTCCACATTTATGATATCCGATGTTAGTTCCTACGGAACGAATAAGATCTTTGCGGCACAAGAAGGTCATGATTGTGATTTCCATGGTGATTTGTGGTTTTATTGGTATGATGAAAAGAATTGTCATATGGTTCCCATCTGCCACTATGTTGATTATCGTTGGAGCGAAGAAACCTATGATTTCGACTTATGCTGGATAGGTGATAATGAATTATTGGTGTCAGCCATTTCTGATGGAAATAGTGGTGTATATGGCCGTGCCGGTGGGTACAGGAAAACAGGGCTTGCTCCGTACGGAACCCCTGTTTATTACAAATTAAAACTTACCATTCAATAATTTCACAAGATATGCTATCCTTGTGAATTTCAAGTTGCCACCCTCTTCGCAAACTCCAACAGACACTATTAACCATTGAATAAACAGATATGCCTAAGAAGATTTTTTTTATCATAATAACTCTTGTGTTAGTCTCCTGTCAGAAGGTGTCGCAACAAGATACTGCCCTATTGTCTAAACCTACTCGGGCAATTGTTGATTTCTTCTTGAACGAAAACAAGGAGTGGCTTTCGGATAAAAAACAACTTGTTGTAGAAGGATATTTGGAAGATAACAAGAGTTGCTTTTATCTGAATATATGTGATAATGATTCATCTATATTTAAGCCTTACGGTAAATACAATGGGATGGTGCGCTATAAGGGATATGACATTTTGTTGTATGGCGATTCGTGGAATGAGTTTTTCTGGACTTGCGATACCATCTACGATATCCCAGATATAAATAATCATGTTGTGTTTTATGATCCGATAGAGTGGGATATCTGCATTTGTTGCAATGATACCACTATCAATAGATTGGAGTCTGAATTTCGTGATTTTTCATCCATGCCATATAGAGAGCACCATAGTATATTATGCGATTCACTTCAAAAGAAGATTTTGAACTTCGTCAAATAGAGTACGACTATTAAGAGTCGCGCACCCAAAGAATAAAAATAAAATCCATAAGTAGAAAGAATATGAAAAGAATTGTTTTGACCATATATGTCTTGATGTTTGCTGTCAACTCATGGGCTTCTGCTTTGTCCGGAGAGTTAATCTATTTAGATGGAGAGCCGTGGATGTTGATGAGGAAACCTATTGACACAAATTCCGAACTCTACGATAAACTGAAAGCTGCGCTTCCTGAGAATAGAGTTGTATCAACAAGCAATATAGATGGTTATTGGGCATGTTGGAGCGTTCGTAATAATCTGTTGTGCCTAGATAGTATCTTGGTGGATATATCCGAAGCAAAAGTGGAAAAAAGGATTCGCATTCCGGAGTATAACATGCAACAAATTTTTAAAGGCTATTATATTGGCAATGATATAGTAGCATCGTGGCTAACCGAAGACGTGCGGGTAACTCGTGGAAAGCAAATCTATTATGCACATGTGGGCTATGATAGATATTATGAAGAAGAAACAATCCTCTCTATAAACTATGGAAATATTATAGGTTCGCGTTTATACCACAATCGAATGGTGATAGATGGATACCCTTATCCCAAGAATCCGAAAGCATTTATAGAAAGATTGAAACAATGCTCAATCAACGTAAATCGTTATCCTGATTTAAAAAATATTAAGAAAATCATATTCCAGGTTTGGAATGTAAAAAATGATTCGCTGGGAAATATAATCGATTGCGAAATGACCGCAATACTGCGCTCTGGAGACGAATATAACCATATAGAGACCGAGTTGGCATTGGAGATGAAAAAGCAATTTATGGAAATCGGTCCTTGGCAGACATTCTATATTAATGGCGAGTACGTGATACCAACTCTTCGTTACACATATACGTTCCCATATGTGATAGAGGAATCCCCTCTCTTCTCCCCCTTCTTAAATGGGGTCGGGGAAGATTCGACTCACTTTCGAGTGGTTTCCGACTCGCTTACGGTACCTTGTCGGACTCTTACCATAGGATCACCATATGATTCCCATAGGATCACCATATGATCAGCCTCCGATTGCGCACAAAACATGCGCTTATACTATATATACATAGTATATATACTTTTTAATGCGCGGAATGTCATTTTTTCAAATAAAACGCGCGTACATATGCTAAAACTGACAAATTGGCAGTAATCATGCCTGTGGCACGAGTTTTGACATAGTCAAGATGGATAACTATGAAAAGATAAGTAATCAAGAAATATGAAAAAAGAAAAAGACATACAACAAGAATTGGAAGAAAAGAAAGCAGAAGGAGTCAACCAAGAAACTCCGGAAACTGATCAAACAACCGAACAAACCGAACCAACGGCTGATGAGGCTGGCGAAGAGTCCCCGGAAGCAAAGATCGAGGCGCTCGAAGCACGCATTGCCGAACTGGAAGACAAGAACCTCCGCATGATGGCTGAGTTTGACAACTACCGCCGTCGCACCAACAAGGAGAAACTGGATCTCATAGAGACTGCCGGCGAACGTATCTTCAAGGAGATGCTTCCGCTGATTGACGATTTTGAGCCCGCCACGGCTGCTATGGACCAGACCAAAGATATAGACGCTGTGCGCGAAGGAGTCAAACTCATCCAACAGAAGTTTATCTCGTTCTTGGACAAGCAGGACGTGCATGCCATCGAGACCGAAGGCGCAGACTTCAACACCGACGAGCACGAAGCAATTACCACTTTTGCAGCCGGTGAGGACAAGAAGGGAAAAGTGATCGACTGCACCCAGCGCGGTTACAAACTGGGCGACAAAGTCATCCGCTTCGCCAAGGTGGTTGTTGGTGAATAATTGAGATTTACCATTTTGTCATTTGCCATCTACAACGAGTCATTGGCTGAGCCTCATTTCCAAATCTCGAGTCGATCTGTAAATGGCTCAATACCTAAATGGTAAATAAATGAACAAATTGTAAATGAATAAATTGTAAATAGCCTTATGGCAGAGAAACGTGATTATTATGAAGTGCTTGGCGTTGAGAAGAATGCCAGCGCTGAAGACATAAAGAAGGCTTACCGCAAGAAAGCCATTCAGTACCACCCTGACAAGAACCCGGGCGACAAAGAGGCCGAGGAGAAGTTCAAGGAGGCGGCTGAGGCGTACGAGGTGCTGAGCGATCCGCAGAAACGTCAACGCTACGACCAGTTTGGCCATGCAGGAGTAGGCGGAGCAGGTGGATACAGCGGCGGCGGTATGTCGATGGAAGATATATTCACCCATTTCGGTGACATCTTCGAGGGCGCAGGCTTCGACTTGGGCGATCTCGGCAATATGTTTATGGGCGGCGGCGGCCGCAGTCGCGGTCCGCGTGTACGCCGTGGTAGCGACATGCGTGTCAAAGTGCGCCTGACGCTTGAGGATATTGCCAAAGGCTGCGAGAAGAAGATCAAGGTGCGCAAACTGGTACAATGCAAGGATTGTAACGGTAGCGGTAGCGCAGACGGCTCCTCCGAAACTTGTCCTACGTGTAAGGGTGCGGGCCGCGTGATACGCCAGCAGCGCGGTATATTCGGCATGATGCAGGTGCAGACCGAATGTGACACCTGCCACGGCGAAGGACGTATTATCAAGAACAAGTGTCCTAAGTGTAACGGAGAAGGAGTTGTACGAGATGAGGAAATCATCACTATCAATATCCCTGCCGGTGTCATGGGCGGCATGCAACTGACTGTTCCTGGCAAAGGTAACGCTGCGCCGCGTGGCGGTGTGCCGGGTGATCTGCTTGTCCTGATAGAGGAAGAGGAACACAAGGATTTTGTGCGCCAGGAAAGCGATTTGGTTTACAATCTGCTCCTCGATGTGCCGACGGCCATCTTGGGAGGACAAGTCCAGATTCCTACTTTGTCGGGCGACGTCAAGATAACCATCACTCCGGGAACGCAGCCGGGCAAAATGCTCCGAATGAGAGGCAAAGGCCTGCCGCGTATCGACCAATACGGACGCAACTACGGCGTAGGCGACTTGCTGATCAATGTAGGCGTTTATATCCCTGAGAAGTTGAGCAAGGACGAGAAGAAACTGATCGAGCAACTGCAAGACAGTCCGAATATAGCTCCGGGCGCAAGCGACAAGAAGAACTTCTTTAAGAACCTGTTTGGATGCTGATGGTGAGAACTTATAGATTACCTCTTATTGGATTAATGGTGTGCCTCTGTGCGATTGCTCGTGCCGAGGCATTCCCTGTTTTTGGTGTAGATACGACTAGCAGTAGTTTCTTTGCCGATTGGTATCAGACTACAGACCTCGGACACTATTTGGATAACTGCAACGACTATGTCGTTTATGAGTCGGAGACAACGGGCGAATGGAATCTGGGTGATCGTAATGTCTTCTCCATTGCCGGCAACTCGTTCCGTCAGAACAAGTACCGTCTCAACGGTATGCGTATCGACAGCCGTTTGCAGGTTGGTAGCACCTTGCTCCACACCCAGATGGACCGCACCGCTCTGGCGCTCGATTATCATGGCGGCGAATTGTCCTTTACCGACGATTCCGTCCAGCGTGCCGTGATTCGCCTGACGGGAAATATAGGTAACCTCGGTGGTATATCGCCCGGCACGCGCCAACTGATCAATCTCTTCCACTCGTCGGGCGAAGAGCGTACAATGGATCGCCGACCGGTGGATATGCGCAATCATATCATAGGCGCAGGTACTTTGGATGCCACGTTCGGTATCCGCGCGTACGGGCGTACCTATTATCAGCACGCGTACGTCAATTACGGCCAACGCAGCCTGACGGCTTTCGACCAAACGGGTATAACGGGCATGTATCCTTCCGAGTACTACACCGCGCAGTTGGACGGAGAGATACCGCTCAACGCTCAACGCACAAAGCTCAACTATTTCCTAGTGACCAATGGTCGCTCGGACTATGGATCCGAGTTGTACTACAATCGCAACGAGCAGGCTAATTTGCGTTCGTATCAGGCCGGACTGTATAGTACTACGCGCTTTGCCAATGACGGCAAACTGGTTGCCGGTTTGAGTTACGAACTGGGTAACATGCGCCACGATACGCTCAACTTCGCACGCAATCTGTTGGACCAGGACGGCGAAGCGTTCGATCCCTGGTATGCCGACGGCCGCTTGCATAGTGTTAATATGTCAGTTCAGTACGACCAACCGTTGTTGCCGTGGCTGCGTATCCATGCTGAGGCCTACAACTCCATTCTGCATTTCCGTCCGACCACGGGCGATTGGAGCAATGCTGTCTATGCGCAGTCGATTGCCGATCCTATGCCCACGCCGCTCTATACATACAATTGGCATTCCGATGCCTTCACTTCCGGTTTGCTGGAGAACGAAGCGCTTGTCATCGCAGAGAAGAATCTGGCTAAGGGACTTAATCTCTATGCGCATGTCGGCGTTTCGCTGGACGGTATATTACTGGGCAAGGGTCAGTCGGTCGTATCGCCGAATGTGCTTGCCAAACTGGCAATCGATTATGAACCGGTATGGTGGTTCCGTTTCGGCGTTTCTGTCAGCCATCATCGCATGTCCTATACATGGGACGAGGTGCAGTACCTGAGCAACGATTATATGAACGGCGAGGTGCGCTATGCCGACAATACCTTGCTGGCGACAACGGGCGGACGTTATCATACGCCCGAAAAGAATCTCTGGATGTATCAGCCGTCCTATGCTGTGCTCGATCTGCCTATCGCATTTACGTTCGGCAAGTCCCGCCGTCACCAGGTGGCGCTTATCAATTCGCTGCGCAAGTATTACAATATGTGGTACACCGATTTTGCGGACGGACTTGATGCCAATATGCAGAAGGAGGGCGATTACTATTATCTGCGTGAGGGCGAGAAGAACTATACCGTCACCACTCAGCCGCTTGACTTGATGTCCTCGCGCGTAGGCGGACGCACACCGTACTATATGTCCAACTTGGTCAAATATACCTATACCGGCAAGAAGTGGTTTGTCCTCGTCAGTTGGCAGAGCTATTTGATGTCCGGCCTTAGCACTATGGGTAACGGACCGCTGCACAACAACATCGGTGTGCTGGCTGAGAGTTCCGCCAATCCGAATACCTATCGCGCGCTCAGCGAAGCCAGCCTGGCGTATCAGGGCAATTGCCGACTCAATCAGGATAAGTCGTTTATCCTGAGGATGCAAGTGACATACAATGCGTGCAAATATTTCTCATTGGGCTTCAATGGTAAGTTCAAGGATGGTCAGCCATTCTCAACCTATACGGCGGCTCCCGCTCTCGTCAACGGTCATCCGCAGGTGGCGCTCGTTAACTCCGACGCCAAGGGAATCAATATGGCTAATAGCGCTTTCGGCAAACGCGAAGACGCGTTCTTCAATCTCGAACTGCGCGCTACCGGACGTTGGTGGGTGCGCGATATTCCTATGTCGCTCGAGGTGATGTGCTACAATATGTATGACTTTGGCACAGCCCTGACCGAATATACTTTTGACGACTACAACCATCCTACTTATCCGCATTGGACAGTAGAACGTGGCATAGCGTCGATGAAAGATAGTAGAACCTCAATGAGTCTGTGTATCCCGCGCGGTTTGCTCGTTACGCTGCGCGTGGGACTGGAGAAAGATAATCATTAGACCTGCTGCCCACAAGGCTATTCCGCAGAAACGACCGAACATACAGTCGGTAAACATGTTGAGCATGAAGAGGATGACAAAGAGGATGGCTGTATGCCGCCCTCTTCCTTTTGCGCAGAACGGAATAGATAGCCATGCTATTACAAATAGAAGCATACCGAAGATACCGATCTCCATGGTCTCTTCCAGATATTGATTGTGGCAGTGGTAGTGTCTGTAAACGTAGTAGTCGAAATTCTGTTTCTTATATTGCTCCACCATGTAGCGCGTACTTTGTCCTGCGCCTAAACCATGCCGGATGTAGTCGGATGGCTGTTGCAGTGCGCAGCCCCATATGTTGAATCGAACATCGTGGTTGTATGACACATGGCGCATCTCTGTGAAGTCTGTCAGCTTGACATCCTTCATGCGTGGATGGAATATCAATAAGCAATAACCCAGAGCCGCACCGAACAACAGCACGCCTACGCTATAGCGCAGTTGGTCGCGGCGCGGCAGCGAGAGAATTAACATACAGATGCCTAACGCAACGCACGATAGTACCGATTGACGACTGCCGGTTAGCCAGATCGACGACAACATAATCGCTAGGCTCGGAAGAAGTAGCCACCAGCGATTGCGCATAGTATAGATAGCCATGACTGCACCTAGCAACTCTACGCTGCACAAGAATAGACGGTGCTTGATGTACGAAATATTGCTACTGAAGAACGGCAGAAAAGTGGTGAAGCTAAAGTCCCACTCGTCTTTGTTTTGCATGAAATTGATTAACTCATGATGGTGAAAGATGATTGCAAAACATACCAGGTAGATAGGTATTGCGCATATACAGGACACAATCAGCACCTTGGCCATCATGCGCCAATCATAGTGCTTGTTCACTCCCCATATACCTACGGGTATAATCATCCCAAATGCAATGTAGCGTTCCATCTGCCATGCCCAAGCATCGTAATCGCTTGCCCACAGACCCGATACTATTTTCCATATATACCAAAGGCCGAACAGGATGAATGGAATGGCAATCTTATTCTCACGCAAAGACATAGGTTTGGACAACCATCGTCCCTCCAATAACCATGCAATAATCCATAATACGCACATATAGCGCAGTAGAATCTGCGGGAACGGCAACAAAGCGACTATGGCTAAAAAGATGCCATAATTCACTTTTCCGATGATGTCCTGATAGCGGTTCATAAATTGGTTATTCCTTGTTTTACGTGTTTGTGCCAGCGATGGCTTATGATATATTCTGCATCATACTGCGCGTCTTCTCCCATTGCTTGCGCATAAGCCGTAGCTATGGTTCGCAATGCTTCGCGGTTGATGTTCAATCGCTCGAAATTGCGTAGGCGTTGCTCTCTGCTCAGGTGCTTGCAGAATCGTATTCTGTTCAGGTCAATCACCTCCACGCGGTTGCCGTCTTCGTTGAATAGTATATTGCCGCCCGAGTAGTCGCGATGCCATATACCGCGTTGGTGCAGTTCCGTTGTGAAACGTCCGATGGCTTCCAGTATTTGTTCGCGATTCGGAAACTCAGGATGGCCGATTAGTTCGTTGAAGGTGTGTGTGCACTCCGATTCCTTGCATGCATACCAACTCTCGCGTAGCACACCGCACACACGCACCTCGCGATATGCAACCGGTGCGGGCGTTAGACCGTCCATACGTTGCGCATATTCGTAACTGCGTCGAGCTTTGCTTTTGCTGAACAAACCGTATATTATTCCGCGCAGTAGATTAGGCGTGGCAAACTGTTTGACTACAGTGCCATCTATGCGGCGCAGAGTGTTGCGTCTTTGGAAGATGACATCTCCCTCTTGCCACTTATGCCATTCGCCCGCTTGTTTCACGCAGCGGAATCGGTTCAGCAATCGTGACCATGTGCGATGGTAGTGCAGCGGCCCGCCCAGATATTTCTCCATGTAGGCCGGATGGCGGCGATTGATGGCATCCACTATCGCGCGTTTCTGCGCCTTGGCTGTATGGCGACGACTGTTTGCCAGCACGCGGTAGTACAATCCCACTTCCTCCAGTCGGATATATTCGCCGCCTAGTTCCATCATGCTCAACCAGAAATCCCAGTCCTCGCGGTATATATCTTGTTCGCAGAAACCGCCCACGCGCTCCCAATCCGCTTTGCGGAACAGACTGCTGACATGTATCATGTTCTTGCGTGCCAGCAGCTCGTGCGAAAATGCCGGCAACTGCCATTCGCCCTCTTTGTCGCCGAAGAACCATGCGCGGCAACCGATGACGCGCACATTGTCGTTCATCACTTCTACGGCTCGGCTGATATAGTTCGGACTGATTTTGTCGTCCGCATCCACAGGTAGTATCCATTCGCCTTTGGCCTCGCGTATAGCATGATTGCGCGCCGCACTCACGCCTGCGTTTGCTTGGTGCAACACCCGCACTTCGGGATGTTGGTCTGCAAAAGCTTGCGCCACCTGGGCACTCTCGTCCTTGCTGCCATCGTCCATTACAATCACTTCTATGGGTCTGTATGTCGATGCAACAATGCTCTCCAACGTCTCGCCAACAAACGGCGCGGCGTTGTACATAGGCACTATGACGGATACCAGTGGTTTCATATCTTGTCTCTACCTTGCGTCAACTTGCGCCAGTAGTAGAGTAGGGGATTCGTATATTTCAGTTGTTTCCACGGGCGGCTCGAATGTGGTTTGTGCAGCACCGGGTTGCTCACTTGCAGAATGTTGTCAAAGCCCAGTTGCACCGATTTATGGCTCAGGAATACGTCATACCAGTTCTTCGTCGGATCCAGCTGCCCGAAATCATATGCACGCAGAAAACCAAGTGTCAGCAGTGTACAACAGAACGACAATCGCTTTTTGCAGACGCCGTCCGTCTTGATACGTTGTGCGTACTCGTACGGAAAAATGATCTTGCCGTTTGCGTCGGTAGTCACTGCTGCTACTATGCCGGTAGTTTTGGACAATATAGCGGTAAGAAGGCGGTCGATTGTATCCTTTTTGACAATCACATCGCTCTCCACAATAACCAGATGCTTATCCTCTGCAATACACTCCTGTTGTGCTTGACATAGCACCCATCGGTAGTTGGGCGAAGGTGTATCGGTCAGTTGACCGATATGTATCACCCGGATACCCAATTCCTGGCTCAGTGCATCCAAACGCTCGGCCGTTTCTTGGGTCGAGTTGTCGTCATAGACCGTCAGGCTGTGACCGCTGGCTACGATGGCACGTATAGCCTCTTCGGCTGTCTGCATCGAGTCCTTGACGGGCATGATTATATGTGCTGTTTTATCTTTTACCATTTGGCCATTATTCCTTTTTTGCTTACGGTAATCATTGCGCCAATCTGATTGCCCCACTGTGTGCCGCAATCTGCAGCCAGACGTACGCCGAAATCCATTCCCCAAGCTTGCGGCACATGTTTTGTCACCTCTAGCAGCAATGCTGTGTTTTCGCTCAGCACCGCTCTGCTGGTATTGTTATTGCCGTAGTTGCGTGCATATGAAGCTTTGATTCGATATTTGAATCCGAATATATCGCCGCGGATACCCAGATGGTGAACGCGCGCGCGACTGTTCTGCGTAGCAATAGAGCCGTCCTCGTTATATAGCGGTGAGGTGATGAACGGTGTGCCCATCGAGCGGAACCAATAGTTCCAACCGTTGCAAAAGACCGAATTGGAGTAGTACGAATCATTGCCGGCATAGCATAATCCGTCTCTGTCGTGCCACGGACCCGACTGGTCTGTCGTATTCATAAATTCATATGTAACGCCTTGAATGAACGGCCAGCGCGTCTGTTTGAATCCGATTCCCCACAATCCGTCCGCTATGTTCTTACCATTACCCAGCACGGCAAAATTGTCTTCAAAGAAATTCTGCCAATACGCATTCACTTCCCATCCGCTGCCTTTTGCGGTGAGCATCAACTGCTGACTTCCCACATGGTTGCCTTGCGCGTTCAGTTGGTCGTTTCTCATCACACCTCCTGCGCGCGCCAGCATTACGTTCAAGAACGAATGCCAGTCGCTGCCTATGTCGCCGTATACCGGACTGATACCTCCCCATTGCGCCGCGTGGTGAAACTCATAACTGAGATTAACCGGCAGTCTGCCGCCGAAACGTAATGCTGCCCATTTGTGGTGAATGTAGCTGTTGCGCATGTAGCAGTTATCTACCATCCATGCGTGCGTCAGTCCTCCCTTGACCTCAAAGTAGCCGTAGCATCCCGGGAACGGTACATAGTTGTCTATGCCTATTGTTATACGTGGTAGCGGTTGACTGTTGCCCGAGAAAACCATGCTACCCATTGTCAGCGCTGTGTCTTGCGTCTCATAGATCATCGGCTTGATACCTGCTGTGATGTCAAAGACGAATAAGCGCACATGCGCGTAAGCCATGTTGAAATAGCCCGTAGCGTATTTCTGCTGGGTAGCAAAAGCGCTTGCGGCGATAGGTGATTGCACGCGTCCGGTCAATTGGACGGCAAAATCATAATCCCACCATCTGTCCGGATGTGCTGCCTCTTTGTATATACCTGCGGACACATTGCCGCTGTACGGACTGCTGCTGATATCTCCGTTAGCGCTGCTTTGTAGCCAGAACGGCGCATATTTGCCGCTCGATGCAACGCCACTGATACCCACGCTGTATTTCAGCGTATCTTGATTGCCCGGTACTCCATCCTTGATGCCTGTCGGCCACCAGTCCCAACTCAGTTCGCGAGCGCTGACGCACTGACTGAGTAATAATAATATGACGAGCAGTTTATTCTTCAAAATAGTATAGTTTGTTTGTTACTTTCCATTCTTCTGTTTCTCCTAAGCCGATATACACACGTTTTCCTATGGTGAAACAGATGTGATTGAGTATTCCTTCCGGCAGCACGGCCACATATTGCCAACTATCCGTTGTCGGATCATATCGTCTTATGTCTTGTAGCACATCGCCGGTCGTGTTCACTCCGCCGTAATGCAGTCCGCCGCTCAGGTATATATATTTTTCTGTAGCTGTCGATGCTGCCGTTGTACGTGTTTTGCCGGGAACTGCCGCACGTTTCTCCCAATGTGTTCCGTCAACCAGTTCTGCCCACCAGTTCAGACTGCTGCCGTAATAACCCGTTCCCATGAAGTGACGGCCCTGGCATGTGCAGCCTGTGCCTCCGAAACTGCGAACAGGATAACCCTTGTATGACACGTTCACATCTATCGAATCCCAACTGTCGGACTCTATGTCATAGCGAAACATATCGCGGTGGTATTGCCAACTGAAACCGTAGCCCACGTAGAGCGCATCATTGCCTACAAACGAAGTGGCGCAATCGGTATTCTCATTCGGATAATCCGCCAAGCGACGCCATGTGCCAGTAGCGGGTGTGTATTCCCACCAGTCGTGCAGATAGCAACTGTCCTGTCCGTACCGACCTATAAATCCCAAACCGATGTATGCCTTGTCGTCTTTCACACATGCCGTTGCGTTCACGCGGCGCAACAGCGGTGTTGCTCCCAGGTCCTCCCAACTGTCTGTTTCCGGCGTGTAGCGCCACATGTCATTCTTTGCTGTTCCTGCGCTGTCGCGACCGGCAAACAGGTATGCCTGACCGTCTACAACAAACGCAGTGGCGCAGGCGCGGGGCGAAGGCATCGCTGCACATTCGTGTAGCGTAATGTCCAGTTCCGGCTCTTGGTCGCATGCCGTCAGCACTGCGCAAATCAATATGTATATGTATTTCTTCATTTTATTTTTAGGGTGCTTCTATAATAAAAGCTCTATTATTTGTATATCCGGGAACTTCTAAAACGTACTAATTTATTGAAGCACCCTTAATTCGTCATGTATCATGCGGTGGATATATTGCTGTATATATGCTTTCAGATAATCCGTCATCGGTTTTATCCGTTCTTGTTCTATACTCGCCGCAATATTATCCTTCAATAGTCTGTCTGTTCTGTAGTCATATACGCCGACCACCTTTTCGCCGTCAAACTGCACCAGCAGACTGTCTGACATGATTTGGTACAGTGGAGCATTGTAGCACACGGCATAAGGATGTTCCTTTGCTTGCGTCAGTGCGTCTTCTCCAAATGCGAAATAACTCTCGTCATAGCCTGACCACGCCAGTACCGATGGCATTATATCTGTCTGGCTGACTGCGCCTTGTGTCCGCCATTCGCCTTTCTGCCATGTCGGGCAATAGAAAGCGATCGGCACTTCATATAGCCCTTTTGCGTTCGTGTACTCCGCTAATGTCAGTTGGTTGGTATGGTCGGCCGTGATGACAAACAGTGTGTTCTTGTACCACGGTTGCTGACTGGCGGTTTCAAAGAAACGGCGTAGCGCATAGTCCGCGTAGCCTATTGTCTTGTGAATGGGTATATTGCCTTCCGGAAAAACCTCGTTGTATCGTTCCGGCACATTGAATGGGTGGTGGCTCGAGGCAGTGAATACAGACGTCATAAACGGTTCGCTCATCTCACTCATCGTTTGTGCGTAGTATTGCAGAAATTCCTCGTCCCATATGGCCCATGTGCCGTCAAAGGCTGACTTGTCGCCAAACTCATCCATACCGTAGTATTTGTCAAACCCCGCACTTCGGGCATATGCCTGAAAACCCATACTGCCGTTCGGCGCGCCGTGGAAAAATGCCGTCTGGTATCCTTTCCGTTTCAGACAATCGGCTATCGACGATACGCTATTGGTCGAGTAGGGAGTTACTATGTACGGCTCTATCAGCATCGGAATGGATGACAGAACCGATGGCATGGCATCTATGCTCTTGCGACCCGATGCGAACGAATACTGATACGTCACGCTCTGAGCCAACAGACTGTCCAAAAACGGTGTATACCCGTTGTATCCCTCTATATCGCGATTGTAGAAACCGATATACTCTTTGCTGAATGACTCCAGAATGATCACTACTACGTTTTTCGAACCTTCTTTTTCCTCATTTTCGAATACGTCTATTCCTTTATGTATCGGACTCATGTGCTGTTCTATTTCTTCCGCCGTGAAATACTGTGGCTCCACGTATTGCTGGTTCTCCAGTGATTTCATCAGTGAGAACGGAGTATTTAGCACCAGTGCCGTCTCACGCGGATTGTCTGTATACTGCATTGCGTTGCTGATGGTTATCGGGCGTGTGTAGCGCCCGAATCCGCCGCGGATACCCATCACGCACATATAGATGGTCGCGACAAACAGCAAACTTTCGCATACATAGTACTTGACTCTTTCCTGTCGGTAGTTTGGCGACTCCAGATTATACATCGATCTGATACCCAAGCCAAGCATAATCAATACTGCCACACCCATTAGTGTCACGTACCAATATTCCGAAATGCCTTGCCCAACTATGTGCCACAGATTGTCGTCATGGGCAAATTCCGTAAAGAAGGTGCATGTCGTTCTTCGGTCCGTAAAACGGATGTATACGATGTCTATCGTATTGATTATCAGTCCGAATATGTTCGGAATAAGGAATAACCACGCTAGTACTCTCTTGTACGCGGCATTGTTTCTCCATTGTGCCGGTAGCGGCAAAAGTATTGCTATTATGTATAGTGAACTTAGGTAAAGAACTGCGGTCAGGTCAAATCGCAAACCGCCGCAGAGCATTTCCCACAAATGAGCCTTACTTACATCTGGAAATATATCGGTGTTCACCGCATAGCAACCTATGCGAAGCAAACTGTATAGCACGAGCACTAATAGCACGTTGCACGCTGCTACCACCCACGGATGTCTCCAAATACTTTTTGCCATTCGTCCGTTTGTTCCTCCGTTTATTGCACTACTTTTGTCTTCTTCTTCAACTCAAAGTCGCGACCCAGATAATTCTGGCGGACAATCGGGTTGGCTGCCAACTCTTCCGGCGTGCCGTGAAAAAGAATCTTACCTTCAAATAGCAGATATGCGCGGTCGGTAATCATCAGTGTTTCATCCACATTGTGGTCGGTAATTAGAATACCGATATTCTTGTCCTTCAGTCGCCATACAACATCTTGAATCTCCTGTACGGCAATTGGATCTACACCTGCAAACGGCTCGTCCAGCATTACAAAATTCGGTTCGATAGCCAGACAACGGGCTATCTCCGTACGACGCCTTTCGCCACCGCTCAAACGGTCACCCAGGTTCTTGCGCACATGAGCTAGGTTGAATTCCTTGATCAGTTGCTCCAACTTCTCGGCCTGATATTCTTTGCTGAAATCGGTCAACTCCAGCACCGAACGGATATTGTCCTCCACTGTCATTTTGCGGAAGACACTCGCCTCTTGCGGCAAGTAACCGATTCCCATTTTTGCACGCTTGTACATCGGGAAGGCGGTAATATCTTGGTCGTTCAGAAAAATCTTGCCGTGATTGGCTGTCACCAACCCTGTTGTCATATAGAATGTGGTAGTCTTGCCGGCTCCGTTTGGACCCAACAAACCTACTATCTCACCTTGCTCCAGTTCGATAGACACGTCGTTCACAACGGTGCGCTTGCCGTATTTCTTAACTAAATGTTCTGTCCTTAGTTTATCCATTGTCTATGCTTTTTGCCTGTCATTTGTATGAACCTTTCGAGACATTTTCGAGACATTTCCGAGACATTTCCGAGGCATTTTCGAGAGTGTATCGAGACAATATCGCATCCCACCCATACCTATATATACTTTGTATATATCCCGTGAAGTTCACGTTAGCGAAAAATCGTACCCTTGCAACCCTTAATTAATCTCAACCATCACCGGGCAATGGTCCGAATGTACAGCCTCTGTTAGTATCTTGGCATCTTTCAGTCGCGGCAGCAAACTCTCGCTCACCCAGTGGTAATCAATGCGCCAGCCTACGTTGCGTGCTCTGGCTCCGGCGCGCCAACTCCACCAACTGTAGCGCTCTGCGCTTTGATCAAACACACGGAACGAATCCACCATGCCGCTTGCTTCCCAACGGTCCATCCATTCGCGCTCTTCGGGTAAGAATCCCGATACACCGATCTGTCGCTCCGGGTGATTGATGTCTATCGGTTTGTGGCAGATATTATAGTCGCCGCACACCACGATATTCGGTCGCTCTTTGCGCAACTCCTCAATCCACACCAAGAAATCCTCCAGAAACTCCATCTTGAAGTCCTGACGCACATCACCGGTTGTTCCGCTGGGTATATACGCATCGATAACGGTTATATCTCCGAAGTCCGCACGCAACACTCGTCCTTCGCGGTCGTATTGGGGGTTTCCCATTCCTACAACCACCTTGTCCGGTTCTTGTTTGCAGAAGATGCACACGCCCGAATAACCTTTCTTCTCGGCCGAGTGGATGTAGCTGCGATAACCCAGTTCTTGCATCGCCAGCACATCTATCTGTTCCGGCTGTGCTTTGCTCTCCTGAATGCAGAATATATCCGGATTCTCCGTTTGCAGCCAGTCCAGGAGTCCTTTGCCTATCGCCGAGCGGATTCCATTGAGATTATAACTAATTATCTTCATTGTTTTTTCTTTGAGCGGCTTGCCGCGTTCTTTTGTCTTTCGACTTTCTACTATGAGCGTTAGCGATCGATCTTACGTCCCATCATGTCGTATGATACGCCGCCGCGAACGATAATCACCTGTCCGTCCTTCAGCACCTTTGTGCATTGTACATCATCGCTTTGCACATTCTCAATCGGTGTCGCGTCCCAACGATACTTGCAGTGGATAATACCATCCTTACCCAATTCAATCCATTTCAGTTCATGTCCTGGGAATGCTGTGAAGTGTTCAGAACCTGCAGGATAAGCGTCTGTGTACGATCCTTTACCGTCATCTTCGGTTGTTTGGCTTGTTTTTCCGTTAAAGCTTGTATTATATGCCGGTGCGTTGTTGCTGCCGCTGACTGGCTTGGCCTCAATGATATCTACACCCATTGCATTGGATTTGTTGTTAACGGCATTATTCAACCATGTATTTGCGTTGTAGGTGATTTTGGTAATCAACAAACCTTTGCCCGGCAGATATTTATCCCATCCGGTCTTCTCGCGGTTCTCTACCATGTAGAATGTTGTTGGATTTGGATTATAGCCGATTAAGTTGTGGCTGTCGCCTTCGCACATCAGCAATGCCGTTGTGTCTGCATTCAGTTTGCCGATGCTTAGTTTCTCTGCTCTGCCCAATACACGTGGAGTCAACCAGCCCATATAAAAACGCTCGTACGATGAATAAGCGGGTGGAGTATTGCCGTCGTTGTTGTAACATCCTCTATCCATAATGTCCCACACTCCCAAAGTATGAATGCCTTTAGCTGGATTATTGGTTTCATAGAAGTCCGGCAAACCCAAAACATGGCTGAACTCATGGCAGAAGGTGCCGATGCCATCATATTGATTGCTTTTAAAACTAATCTCGTTGCCGCAAGCGTAGCGGTCAATCTTTTTACCGTCCACCTCACATATTACTCCTTCTTTTGTGTATAGATTCCATTGATGTGGCCACACAGTATTCTCAATTCCGCTATCTGCTTCACCATAGCCGGCATAGATGATATAGACAAAATCAACTAGGCCGTCATTGTCATTGTCATATTGGGCGTAATCAATGTCATATGCGGTATCCGCTATCAGACATGCTTCTTTGATCATATCTGTGGCATTCTTATCCGTCCAACTGCCGTAATTTTTACCATAATATTCCATCTCCTTGCTCAGTGTGATAGGACCTACTATATCAAAGATCGGGTCATACGCACCGTAACTTTGGTCATGGAAGTATTGCCACACGCTGCCGCTGGATTGAATGTGGTACTTCGTAAAACCGTACTTGAAAGTGTAATCACGAGTAAAATTACGTCCGTTGTGCATGCTATCCATTGTTGCTTTGGGAGTTGTAAACTCTTTATCTGAGAAACTAACCAAGATCACCAACCCGCGTGGAGAGATATTCGGCTTGCCGCCTACTTCTTCTTTTGCTTGTGGTGCACGACGCATAGTCTGTGCGGCAACGCCCTCGTCCAATCGAGCCTTTTTTTGTGCTTCTGTCAGCGGTTTCAATGTTGTCTCGTCCAACCAACGACCCTGTTCATCAGTTGTATA
>JAEEHO010000080.1 GCA_016280845.1 Paludibacteraceae bacterium
AAGGCAAAGAACTCCATCAAGGTCAAACATACACCGCTTGCTTAACTTATTGCCGTGGTGCAATATGTTCCACTCGTACAAGTGCCATAGTTCTTCGTTAGGATTGTAGTTGTCCTCAAAGAACAAGTCCACTTTCTCTTTTGCGTCCCTGCCTTCTGCGTATATGCAGCCGTATAGGATAGGTACACTCTGTACTTGTTGAAGTTTCGCCCTCACGCGCTCCATTGAGCCGCCGCTATAAACTGTATCGTCGAGTACAAGTACCCTGCTTGACACGCCTTGTGCAATCAGCCTTCCGCGACTTCCTATCTGCGGCTGCTTGCCTTCAATGAACCCGTCAAGGTCTATCACCGGCTTGTTGAGCAATTCGCCCAACACCAACGCTGCGAGAAGACCGCTACGTGGCACTCCTACAATCAAGCCTATGTCGCTTGGCACTTTCCAAAGGTTCTTTCGGATAGTGTTTGCTAAATCAGAGAAACTTGTGTATGTCATCCTAATTCAAAATCTTTGCACGCTAACTTCTTTGCGGTTACTTCTTCACCGCTTAACTCACAAATGCCGTTCTCATAGAACTCGCACTCCCAACATGTATAACCCCAAAGTGGCATAACCTTTACGCGCTAAATTCAACCAACTTCTTATCCGTTACGTTGCACACGTCTATGTGTACCCACGTAGGCGCGCTCTTATCGTCTTCCAAACGGATAGGATATGGGCATGTGCTGATGTTCTGCCTAATCCATTGACGAATAGTCTTAGCATCCGCCTTACCGGAAGATAGGTCTATGCCTTGACCACGACCATGCGCCGGGCAATACAGTTCTCCCTTCTTCGTTTTGCTTGCGACTGTGTAGTCCAAGTTAGCACGAAATCCACGCTCGTCCAACTTACCTCCATTTTTCCAATTGTTGCACACAAGCGGAATACCCATTCCTCTGCGCAACCATATAACTACAGCCAACAAGCGCGGGTCAAAGAAACTCCAAGCCTGCTCTCCATAGCGTTGATATACCTGCTTGCTGACTACCTCACGCAAGTCAAAGTACTTCTTAAACTCTTTCAAGATGCTTTCCATAATCGTATCTCCTACATATATCGTTGATAATCGTTACATAGGCTGCTATATTCGGTTCTGCGCTTGCAAAGATATGCTAACGCGCAATACTCACAACCATCGGTATTACTCTCCGGCATTGTCTTCCTCTTATTACTTGTGTTTTAAGTTCCATGTCAAACGTTTGAACCAACCCATGTGCTCCCATAGCGCATCGTTCTTGTCTCTGTAGTAAGACCTTCTCTCACGTACCGCGTGCAGTTTGGCGGTCAGTTCCGAAATACGTGTCTGCTGACGCTCTACGATAGTCTGCAACTCGTTTACCTTATCTCTGCCTTTTGCCATCTCCTCCTTGTGAGTATCAAGGAGCATGTTGTACTTCAATTTGAGCAGTTCGTAACCACTCTTGTGTTTCTTGTCTGACATAGTATATATTGTTAGTTTATGCACGGCAGGCAGGACTCGAACCTGCAACCCTCGACTATAGTCAAGTCATGCTCCTTTATGCTGCCGTAAGGGATTCGATTTCCGTTCTATCTCCCGTACTTTTTGCAGACGTAGAATCCACCCATGAAGCCGCCGAGACCTCCAATGAGAAATCCGCTTGTCGCATAGCAGAAAGGTCTGCATGTGAACCATAACACTACGGCTGCAATAGCCAATACCACGGCTGCAATAGCAAGCCAAAATTTCCAACTTTTCCAAAAATCTTTCATATTGTAATGATTTTGATTGTTTATTAAATGTCCAAAAATCAGTACGTTTTTTGGACGTATTTTGGACATTTTCCAATTCATAATTATTTTTGTTTTTGCTTGTCTTCTTTCTCCCTTTGCTGTACGATATAATTATCTATCTCGTCGAACACATATTCAGCCAAATAGGTGTACGCTTCCTCGCTACTATCATTCATTACCAGTCCTCTCTCCGCAAGGAATCTATATACAAAGTGAAATATCTCATGCACAATGACTCCATAGTGTGCTATCTTCTCAGGTATTTCAGGCATCCATAGCAGATAAATTCCATCCTTTTCAAAGTAAATAAAAAAGCCTTGCGCTGTCTCTGATGGTTTGAAGCATTGAGCCTCTTCCTCGCACATGCCATTCTTAATCAATGCTTGCTGACAGTCTTTAACTGTGCCCAAAAACACAAAGAGTATGTCTTTGTAGATTGGAATATGTATTTTATGTAACTCTGTCATACTCTACCTTCCATTTTCTTATACGTCTGACATATCTTCCAAAACCGCATCACTTCCTTGCGGTCGGAATCGTTCAGTCCATGACAAGCATTATATAAATCTAACAGGCACATATTACTGCTCGTTCTTATTTCCTTTATTCTTGAAAATGCTCGTGACGCTTGACAAGCCAAGCAGTCCTGCTCCTACGGCTATGAGAGTAATGATAATATTTTCCACCACGCTCGTGCCTCCTTCCTTAAACACCAAGTACACCACGCATACAAGGCATACTATCAGCATTAGCGTACCGAGGATGCGCTTGCTACTCCCAACGCCGTTCTCACTAAACACTTCACGTAAAAACTTTCTCATATCTATCCTCCGTTTTCATTTCTTCCATGTATAGCCAAAGCCAACACTTACACCTACACCCACGTATGGTGCGGCATACACTTGCTGACCTACAACGCTTGCACCATAGCCTACTTGTATGCTCGGAGTAACCGCCCAACGCCAATCGCGTTTCTTTTCGTACATCCTCGGCTCTACCTCAAAGCGGTATTGTAAGTCTATGCTATCTATCTTCGCCTTGTAGCCGGAGAAATGCACTCCTAACTCTATGCGGCTTGTGTCGGTAGCAAAGGTGTCTCTATATTCCTTGCTCTCCATCGGCAGTTGCACACGTATAGTATCGCGCAAGGTATCATGCTTAACCTCAATGAGCGTGTCCCACTCGGTCTCGTAGATAGTCTTTGTCTTTCCGGCAATACGGAACGTGTCGGTGATTGTGATTGTGTCGTTAAGCACCTTCGGTTCGGGCGTAGGCTCTTCGTGACCACAACCGCGTAACAACAAGCCTGCTATCAGTCCTATTGCAAGACTGACTGCTGCGGTGATTATATGTGACTTGTTTACTTCCATGCGTTCAAAATATACGGAATCAGTACGATTGCGGCTACTATAGCAAGGGTAATCAAGAACTGCTTTATACTGCGTTCTCTTTCCCACTTTTGGCAATCTCTATTCCAACGTTCTCTCTTGTTCATTTGTCTTCGCTCGGTGTCAGTTTAATCATACTGCCGGTTGCTCCGTTCCACGATTCCAAGTCTATGCCTAACTTTGCAGCATAGGCTTCTACGTCATAGCCGTAGTCTATGGTTATTTCTTCTCCTTTGGCAATATCACGCAAAGCAGTAAAGATGATAGAGCGGTTATCATCCGCTACATCATACCGCATGTTAGGGTGTTCGCGGTCGCAGTTGATATAGTTGCACCAATCGCCACTGAATATGCACTGTGTAGGGTTCTTGCTCCCGAACACATACAACCACAATGGAGAAGTCTTGCGTATGTCGGTATTGTCAATTCTTATGCCTTCCGACACATGTTGTTCCCCTGACTTTATGTCAGCAGCAGCAAATACGCCCCTGCCTTTACTCTTTGTTTCTTGAATTTGTACTTCCATAATCGTATGTATTTATAGACTTTTCCATATCGGTTCGTCATCATCATCGTCATCTACGGGTAATGATTTACCGCCACTTCCACTATCCCAACTCCAATCGTCATACTCCGGGTTGCGCACAACCGCGCGGAGGCGATACCCCTCATATCTTTCATATGTATCTACGTTTAGGGATGGTGAATTACTTATCTCAAATGCGCCTGCCACATAATCAACCCCTGGTCTCTTTCCGTAGTAGCCGACCCTATCATCTGCCCAATACTGTGCCCACCCGTTTGGTGCCGTAATTGGCAGGAAGATAAACACATTAGCGTTTGAAGATTTACTAATCTTAACTCCGTTTAAGCCTGATACACCATTGAAATTAGTGACATACTGCTTTGTTAAGTTACCCTTGTTCACCTCACGCACTAATTCTTGATACTCTAACGCAGTTGGAATGTAGTAGTTCTCTCCAAACGTAGCATGGACTACATCATCTGCATCATCCAACTTGTATTTCTCGTCTCCGCTGTTCGTGTACTTCGTGTACACTTCATTTTGGGTATCATAGAAACGATAGTTATCCTCGTCATATGTGTCCTTCGGATGCAATTCTCCCCATGCGTACCTCCCCCCGATATAGTCTGCCTTAACATTCAGGCTTTCAGAATCAACTCCGAAGTCATACTTACTCCATAGCGTGCCTGACGGAAGACCCAAGTCCACCATCTCAATAGTCGGAACGACGGGCGGCTGCTCGTCTATATAGCCGTTCAGTTCGATAGGCTTGACTGCTTTACTATCTATAACTATCCTTGACATGGTGCTTATGATTCTGACGATTCGGGTTCTATATGTGTGTTGTTAGGCGATACCGCTACTCGTGTCACTCTTGCGTAGTACTCGTCGCGGTAAAGCAACTCCGTCTTGTCGTGATTGTAGATTTCAAGCGTATATACTCCGGCAGAAAGTTCACTTGTTACCTCTGCACTTATCTCGAAATTATAGCCATTGTCGGACGAACGATAGGTGCATGTCGCTTCGCAATACGTCTTGTTCGACTGGTTATACAAAGCAACATACGGAACATCTGCGAAAGCTGTTCCGTCGGCATATTTGAATCCATCCTTATGCGGCACTCCAATGTAGATAGTCTTCTTCATGTTATTCACTTTTTTCAGTAGGTTTCTTCTCTATCTTGAAACTTCCATTGTGTTGGAAGACCTTCTTAACTTCTTCTTCTGATATATCGAGTTTGCGCGCTATCTCTCCTACGAGCGACATGCGGATAATGCGGAAGAATATAGACTGCGGACGTACAATCAGAATGTTTCCGCTCATACTCCACAACTCTACGCACCCAATAATAAAAGCAATCACATCCACCGCCCATCGTTGCGTTGTTCCGTCCTGCAACAAGGTGGAGTGACTGCCCATGATTAGGTTTTCCAATACCATAGTCATAACAAGTGCCGTGGCATAACCGCCTATCTTCGTCACCGAATCTCGCATTAACTCCGAACGTGTGTACTTACCCTGCACTTTCGCTGCTGCTATTCCCCAAATCATATCGAGGATGACCGCAAGAAAGACCACACCGATGGCTATACGATAGCCTGCAAGAAAATCAAAGATGGCAACACACGCTGCACTACAAAAACCACCAAAGGATGAAATCATATTATGAAACTTTGTTCCTAAACTTGCTATGTAACTATATATCGTTTTCATTGCTCTTGTTTTTTTCCTGCAAAGGTACACTAATTTACTGAACTATCAAACTTGAAAACTCATTATTTTCTCTACATGTCGCGCATGTGTGCTGATTTTAGTTGCACAAAAAAAAGAGAGGCGCATCACCTCTCTTTCTGAATACGTTGTTTCTCTTTATGCGGAAACACTCTCTTTCTCTCTGCGTAACTCTGCCACCGCTTCGGCTACGTTGAAGTTATGCTTGTTGAGCGCGTTGATGAACCGCAAACCGCGCTGCGTCCATACGAGATAGATACTTGTGCCGGTCGAACCATCCGAACGCGTGAATGTGTTTGTACGCGTCTTGTGCAATTCCCATTGGCAGTACGGCACACGGAGCATATACTGACCACTCTGCCGATAAATGACACCCGCCTCTTGCAGTTTGTTGGCAAGAGAGTACACGCTCATGCCTATGGAGTTGGCGGCTTGTGTCATGGTGAGCGTGTTCACACTCATCAGCGTATCGTCGTAGTAGGTAGCCTTCGGAGCGGCTTCTGCAAGTTCTTTGCTCTGCTGCTCTATGCGCTGCTCTTGCCTTTCTATGGTCATGCTCTGCTCTGCAAGACGCTTCTTCTGATTTTCAAGCGTAGCCTTTGCTATCGTTAGGGCACGCGCCATTATTTCTTCGGGAGTGTCATCGGCTTTAGCTGTCATGTAACCACCATTCTTGCGTATGGATGGCAACACTTCGCTTGTCACCCACTTGCGGAACGCCTTCGCTTCTTTCTTGCGGCTATCAAAGATTGCATCATATAAGCCATCTTCACTAACAAAGGTCATTTGTTGAACACCGCCTGCCGTTTGAACTGGGAGTGTAGTAAGGACGGAAGGGATGGGGTCGTTTGAAATCACACCCTTTGAATTTGGGTCTTCGGAAAGGGGGTGATTTGAAATCACATCCTTTTGTAAACGTCTGCTCACCGCTGCTGCTTGGAGGTCTAACACCTTGCATACGTCTGCTAAACAAAAGAGCGGTTCTTCGGGAGTGCCTGCGGTGCGGATTTCACCAAATTGGCTGCTCTTGTGGATTTGAATATAAGTATCCATAAGCAATATGAGTTATGGCTCTGCCCGCTCGGTCGAAACTCTGCGGGCATTGCCGGTTTAACATTAGATAGCGTCACCGATAGAAATAGAATCAATTAGTTTGTCTTCTAATTTTGATGAACTGAATACGCCTGCGAGTTGCTCGTAGCAATCTTGCGCTCTCTCGTCATCGTCAGGGTAAAGGTCGCGTGCGAAGGTAAAGCATTGGTCGCGGTACTTGCGCTGCTCGTTGAGAAGAATGATAGTTCGCTTTGCGGCAGGAGTGAGAATTTCAAGCACCTTGGCATCAACGCCATCGGGCGAAAGGTTCGATACTTGCTCTTGCAGAGCGTTGATTTGAGATGTGGCATTCGCCAATTTTTCACGCAACATCTGATTAGTGCTGCCTTTTTTCTTCTTAGCCATAGTGTAGTAATTAGAACAAAAAAAGTATCAGTACTGCCCGCTGTTCTAACCTACTACACGGCTTGGCGTGCCATTACAACATCGCCACGGGGTACTGATACTATACTTATAGTTAGCAATGGACAAAATAAAAACCGCATGTAGCGGTGTTATTCATCCGCCGTATAGTATGTTAGAACGCTGCAAAAGTACTACATTTATTTGACATGTGCAAATTTTTGAGCAAAAAAATTCATTTTATCTGCATTTTTCTCTTAAAAACACATGTTTGCTATATACGTATTGTAGAACGTGCGCGCGCGTGCGTGCGTATGCACATTATCGGCAAAAAACAAAAGTTCAATAGGCAAAAATCCGCGTTTGTTTGTGATTAAAAGTGCAGAATTATTGTGTTTTATTAACAAAAATGAATTTTTTTGCATTTTTTTTGCGATTTTTTTTGTTTTATTGAAAAAATATATTATCTTTGCAGCGAAAATTAGAAATAACCATAGTAATTAACCATAAAAATTGCACGATTATGAAAAAGATTTTTTATTTCTTGGCAATCTCTTTGCTGCTTATCGGATGCGAGGGTAACAACCCTGAAACGCAAGAGCCGAATCAGCCGAAGTTCCCGAAGTATTGGTCGCCGGCAGGTCATATATACTCAAATTATAGCGATTATGACAAGAATTATCAGGTAATTGTATTTGTAGATGACTACACGGCAACAAAATACTATACTACCAACTCTGACGTATTGAATACTGATGGTATAGAACTCCTTGACGCAACCTACGAAGGCACTTATCCTAACTACACTATCACTGTCTATAGTAGTGGTTCTTCTACAAACGATATTGTTTTCAAAGACACCTTGACGTTTGAATGTTATGGATATACCTACACATTAGTTAAGTAAAAGAGAAAGCCTATAAAAAAGAGTGAGCATTAAAACTCACTCTTTTTTATTACTGATTCACTATACCTATTACTGTAGTACTACTATTTATTTGATATTGGTATAACTTGCCTTTCTCGTTGGGTTTTGTTTGGGGCAGTCCCGTAATCTGCACGTCCATATCTCCATTTCCGTTGTAAATTGTAAACGCGGCTTCACTACCATTGATGACTGCAATACCATCTTTCGCTACGGCAACAAAGTGGTCAGTCTGCACTATCTTACCATCCATTCGTGTGCTGCTGAATTGTACTCTACCATAGCATGTATCTACGCAGTTGTTTAACGTGGCAGAACAAGCACCAACTATACGGAATCCTATTTTTACTTCCGTACTATTAGATAGCACTTCAAATGATATAGTCTTGCTTGTATTAGTTGCAAGTTGTATTGTTGTTGCTTTGTAACTATACTGCCCCGTTCCTTCCGCATAGGCATCGCTTCCGTCACTACATATTCCTATCGAACCTACTTCCGTTGCGCCTACTTTAACATACATCTCTACTCTTGCTTGTGCTATCGTTCTTACCGAACTGTTACTTTGTCCGAGTTGAGTGCTCGCATATATATTCAATGCCATTTGAGCAGAAGTGGTATTTACTGCTTGGTAATTCCCCTTATCCAAAGTTTTGGTAAACTCGCCAATTACGCTTATCGTTTTAGACACCTCTCCCGTTGTGCCCCTCATCGGGTCAGAATCGTAGGAAAGAGTAGCATTCCCTGTCTTAACTCCGCTTATGTTGGCTACTTCGCTTATACTCTTGTTGGATATAACAATCTCATTGTTTTCCGTCACTACCTTGATAGTGTCTTTGTCTATTACTCGGAAACAACTGATGCAACTGCCAAATCCCGTCTTGGTGAGCAATATAGGAAGTATTTTCGTGAGTTGTGTGTAATCCACTCCATATGCCGCTTGTGCGAGAGCGTCTGCGTAATCGCCACCGCCCCACAAGGTAACGCCATTATTGGTTACGTTATTACCGACCATAGTATAGTCTTTCAGTCCACTCATGCCTGCGGTGACGTTGTTATTTTGGTCACGGAGTTTTATGAGCGAAGTAGCAATAAGTCCACCTTCGATATTGGTTTGTCCTGCTCTTGCATCGTTCTCAAAGGCTTGTGCAAGGTACTGATAGTAACGCTGATAGTCGGTAGCCTTGTTGCCTACTTGAATCATCACGTCCTTCCATTCGAACGACCCTTGTGAGATATTGACAAACTCCAACGATACTACTACACGTGTGCCTTTAGCCAACGGCTCATCAAGAGTAAAGGTACTGATTACGTCTTGCTGACTTCCGTTGTGCTTGATACGCAGCACTTTGGTAGCACGTCTTATAATAAAGGAGAAAGCCTGCCTTCCTAACTTAACGCTTGCGTTCAATACGTAGGTATTGATATTGTTACTCGGTATTCTTCCTGTCTCATAATCGTCTATGGTTAGAGCAAGTTCTGACTTGGTGTCGGCTAACACTTGTCTAAAGCCTGATTCTCCTACCTTGGTCATGTTATGTACATCCGCAGTAGCATAGTTAGCAAGCGTCTCGCCACCTTGTACCTTGTCTTCTTCTGCTTCTATCCAACCAAATGGAGGGTACGCTCCTTCCGTCAGCGAAATATCGTAGATGCGGGTATTGGCTGCACTTGAACCGAATGTGCATGCTATTCCTACTACGTTCTTGCCTTCGTCTGACACAAGTGATTGCACAACAGGGGTCGTTTGGTCTTTAGAACATTGAATCCAACTACTACGTGTTCCATCGGAATACTTGAATCCGAGATAGAGAGTGTCGTAATTAACTACACTTGAAGAGCACCACTTCACTTTAAGGGTGTACTGCTTTCCTGCCTCAAACGTCACCTTCCCTTGTAGTATATCGTTATACGATTCTCTGCTGCCTATTACATCGTATAATCGCAACGAATTAACTGCAAAGTACTCTCCGTAACTATCTACTGCGCGGTAGCCTATATACTCGTTAAGATAGTACGTTTCGCTGCCTTCGTAGATATACAAATCCTCTACTTGTGCGTGGTTGCCTGAACCGCTTCTGTCAAGTATGGATACAAGCCCTGTAATATAATACGTCTTTCCATTCTCAAACAAAGCGTCTGCATCTATCAACATTTGAGCATTTGCATTATTTCCGTTAAAGTACACCTGCAAGTAATGCCAATTACTATCTTTGGTAAACGAACCACTAAACTGACCGATTGTGTTCATGTACACAAAGCGTGCTTCTCCTTGTGACGGATAAACATGTGTGCTATCTATCATTCTGCGAACGGCAAAGTAGTTGGACGATGCAGACGTGTTGGTTGTTCGCGTAGAGCACATAAGGCACTTGTCTTGGAACACATCGCAACCCGACTTCGAGAATGCAGCCTTCGAGAATAGGTTCGTAGGTCTCGCAGTATTCCAATCATCCATGAACTTCTTTGGGAAGAGGTTTACACTACCACTTCCGACCAAAGCAATGCGGTTATTCAAGGCTGCTTCTTCCGTGTAGTAGTTCTTCCATGCGTTGTTCAATTGCGTGTGCGTAAATGAGAGTTTGGCTGCTCCTTCCGGTAACGTACCTTCATAGTCACTCAAATAAGAGTTAGCACCGACATTAGCAAGCAGCGCATCCATGTAGCCTTTCAGCGTAGTGAACGCACTCGTGAGCGCACCATACGTAAGGCGGTAGTTATCTGCTTCGGTCGTAGCCTTGTAGTACGTACCATCGGTAGTGCCATTAAGGTTTTGTCCTGCCACTTCCAACCACTCTTTCTTTAGGTTGATTTTCTCCGAACCCTTGCTGATAATCTTATCATTCGTCACGTCATCTACGTTACGCAAGGCTAACACAACATCGTTATCGACTATCTTCTCCCACTTATACACCTTGTTCTCAACCAAGAAACGATAGCAGTAGCCGGTATTATTATCGTAATACAAGTCTCCAAGGTGTTTGTCCTTGTCCTCTACAGTTGCCCATTTGCTTGCAGGTGCATTTTCTAACGTAGGAACTCCGCTATAGAACCACGATGTAATGTTGCCATCTATCTGCTGCTGCAAATTAACATCTATCTGGTCTATATAAGTTTTGGCATCAACAACACTACCATTCGACAAGAACGATATGTTACCGATAATCTGCGCTCCACCGCGCGCTATGATACGTGGCGGGTTGCTACTGAAATCAATAATCAGGTTGCGCCCTGCGTCTTGAATCTGCTCGGTAGTAATCTGACCACCCATAATGGAAGTGTAGCCATTAGTCGGACTGAAAACACGTTGGTCTTCGAAAACGCTCGACAAGATACCCAATAGCATGTCCGTATCTGCCGCACTACTGTCTTCCGACAACACTATGGAAGCCGTTGTGTTGTTCTCCGAACATATAGCATAGACGTAATAGGCTTTGTTCGCATCCAATGGCACGCCGTTCAGGTCGGTATCAATGTCCGCTTCGCCTATCTCCCATAGACCGCCATGCCATCCTATGTACGGCTCTTGCGTGTGCTGCAACTGTCCGTAGGATATATGTAACTTGGCGAACGCGTTGGAGGTGCCTATAGTGGGGTTGTCGTTAGCATCTACGCAGTCTATTCCGCATGTATAGGCAAACTGATACTTCTCGTTGCCGACAAGCATCATTTCAGACGTGATAGAATCCAACTTTTCTGCCACTTCGCTTGCATCTCTCCATCCTCTACGCGATAGATTACGGGTAGTCTGACCCAAACCGCCCTGCACGCTCGTCATGGTGCTGATAGCACTCGCCATCTCCGACAATACCCCACGGGCGATTGCACTCGACAAGGTAAACTGAATATCATCCGGCTTGGTGAGTTTATACGAAAAGGCAGTAACGCGGGATATGAAATCAATAGGCGTTCTTTGACCATTAACCATACGGAAGCCAATCTTCTCTGAATGCACATTGAACCGCTTGCCGAAACTCATAGAGATTCCGTGGAAGTCACGCGCCATAGAAGTGCATTTCATGTCGGGCAAAGTCTCTTGGTATTCGAGCAGTTTCTCGTATGCCGCCTGCGCTAACTCCTGCCGTGCATAGTCGATATACACTTGCGGCATCTTCATGTTGAACAAAGCGAACTCATCGCCCTCGCAAGTGCCACCTTCTTCTATATCACGTGCTCTCGGTATGAAGTTTCCGCTCGGTATAAGTGTTCCGTCTTCGATAGAACCATCTGCCACAATGGTGAAACGTAGGCTGTAGTTACCCGTAGGTTGGTGCGTGTCAGGGTCTATCTCCTTCTGCGTCTTGTTGGCTATCTCGAACTCTCTGCCGTTCAAGTAGCCGCTCTCAAAGCGAACGGATAGGGTAGCACCTTCCTCTATTTGAATGGGGAAGAACCCTGCCGCCGGCTGCACCACCTCGCCCTGCGAATCTATGGCTACTGCCGTACATGTGTATTCAGGGATAACACTATCATCCCTTTTCTTCATGCGCGTCTCCACCTTGGTTACTCGGAAGTGACATTGCGGATATACCTTGTCAAAGAACTCTACGCGTTCGTCGCCCGTGTTCACTTGGTCGTTAGTCAGACCGCCGTGGTCATCCGTGGTAACTGTGGTGTCTTCGTATGTTCCGTCGGGCAACGGCTTGCGCACTTCGTATGTGGTGTTCGGTGTAAGGCGCACACGCTTTCCGAACGTGGACTGCATCTGCGAATAAATATCTATGCCCTTGACCGATTCATATGTCATGTTGCGCTCCGCTCCGAACGGAACGATAATCTGCGGGATATTAGACGTATCTCGTGAATAATCCACCTTGGATAGACCACCCGTGATTACGGGGCGAAGGTATTTGTTGCTGCTCGTGTTCTTCCACGCGAAGTCGGAAACCTCTGCGATTGTCTGCTGCGCATTGTCACACTTGCAGAAGTGCATGATTAGTTGGTTTACCACACTCCCTGGTTCAGCCGTTTCCTCTATGTACCACTCGGTTTCTTTCTTCTCGTCCGTAAACTGATTGGCAACGCCCGTGCATACGTCCGCTATTTTTGCCCCGCTAAAGTTAAAGGTGCTCAACTCCGTGCCTTTGGTCAGTTTGACATCCGTACTCGGCTCGGTAATGCCGCCTACTGTCGTCAGTCCGTTGGCAGGCAGGGTAGCAAGCATCTTCTGAAAGAGAGTAGTGCTCGATATGCGGTTGGTGTACTGCGCAATGGATTCCATAATGATAACATACATTGTGGAAAGGTCTGCGCTCACATTCAGTTCGGGTTCGTCCCACTCTTGGTAGCCATCGTTTGCGCTCGCTCCGTTCGACACTTTGACATGCCGGTAACAAATAGGCTTACGCAGCATGTTGCCTATGCTATAGAACTTGACATCATACGAATATGATTCAGCCGACACTCCGTCTGCGGTCTTTTCCGAACCCGAACTTTGCGGGCGGTAGTCTTCTTTCAGAAAGAAAGTCTGCTCCTTGTCTATCTGACTACTTGAAAGACGAATGAACGAGAAGGCAGGGAAAGTGATATACTCTGCCGATTTGAAGATTAGTCTTACGTAGTCATCCCCCATTAGCTGTGCGCTGCGCTCACATTGGTCGGTGATTGGGAATGTACCGATTGCATTGAGCGTGCCATTATTATTCACATTAGGGGCGTAAATGGTGATATTTTGTAAAGCAGTTCTCATTATGGTACTCTGTTTTCAGGGGTAGGACAAAACTCGGTAAACTTAACGGCAATGATTGCCTTTTCTTCATTCGCTCCGTTATAGGAAGTGATACCATCGAAAATAAGGCGGTAGCATTGTTCCAACTCGGCTACGAACAACTCATTCACTCCGCTATCATTCTTGCCTGCCATAAGCGCGCTTTCAAGGCGTTCTATGCAGCGGCGTTTGTCAATGATAGAGACGGAACGGATAAGGAAATTAAGCGTCACTGTCCTGCTATCGCGCTTGCGGTTTCCGTTCGCGATAGGGATAACTCCGTCAAAAGCGGTGTTGGTGTTGGTAGCCAACTTCTTAAAACCGGCAGGCTTTAGGATGGTGTTCAAGAAACCTTCCAACGGCACTATGCCGTAATCGTCAAGGTCTATTCCGTTGATAGAGATATGTAGTTTCATACTTTCCTGATTTTGATTTTCGCTAATTTATTCTCGTTCACTATGCTTACGCTGCTCGCGTCTTTCTGCCGGACGTTCACCGCACACACTCCATACGTGGAAATAGAAACGCGGCTATTATCTTGGGTAGTCACTTGGTAAACATGCGCATCGCTAATAATCAGTTGCAGGCGCGTGTCTCCGTAGAGCGTAATAGGCATAGTCGGGTTAATAGCCGTAGTGATAGCGTCTATATAACACCCGTTCTGCTCCGCTTCGCTCTTGTTCTCCCCGAACCACTTGCGCACCCAATCTACCTTCGGGATAGTCTTGTAATTCAGGAAAGCGGTGTATTTATTCAGCACCGCTATGAACTCGGCAAGAGAGGTGGATGCCTTTATGTCTTCCACGCTCTCATCGCACAAGTCACTCGCATAAGTGGCTAATAGGTCAGCCTTTAGGCGTTCAAAGTAATCTTTCGTCATAGTCTCTCCGTGTTTTGCTCAATGGATTTCAGGCGCATGTTAGTCTCTGATAGCATTGCCGTGTTGTCCGCTATTATTTTCATTTGGTCTAACTGCTCCTGCGCTATCTGCATACACAACCCGCTATTAAGAACGAGTGATTGCAGACTTGCTACTTGCAGTTTGTTATCCGCACCTATTTCTTGCACGGCTACCGCCATTGCTTGCGCTGCGGCTACTACGTTCGCTCCTTCCATCTGCAATGCCGTAAAGCGAGCTGTCAAAGTGTCTGCTTGGTCTTGCGTCATTTGACCGAATCCTTGCGAACCCTGGGTGTCTTCGTCTTCCAACAACCCACGTTCGTTCATAAGGTCATAGTACTGCTCTGCAAGGTACTTGGCTTGTTCACTCTTGGCATCGAACTCTGCCATAATCTCGTCTATCTCGCTCTGCACAAGGTCTCCGTTCTTGGTTGCGTTATTCAGTTTGTCGAATACCGGCTTGAACATATCTTCGATTGCAAGCGCAAGTTGGTTCTGCATCATCGTGCGCATGAGGTCATCCATCGTCTTCTCCCATACGTCGTTTATCTCGTCACGTCCCTGCCTGAACCCGTCCACAAGTGCGCTCGCAAGGTTTTGAGAGAAGGACTGTAAGTCTGAACCCGATAGTTCTTCCATCAGTTGTTGCCATTGCTCACGTTGTGCATCTTCGAAGTCTGCCTGCGCGTCTTCCAATTCATGTACTTGCTCTAACGCGTCCTTTGCCTTATCACTACCTTCTCCATACTTGCTTGCTTGGTACTCGTACATTTCCTGCGCGGTCTGCAACGCCTTATTGTTTTCTTCAAGCAATTTGTTGTAGTCTTCCGCAGACTTGGCAAGTCCTCTGTAGTAGTCCGTACCCGATGAGTTCTGATAGGCACGCTCTAACTTCTCATGCTCATGCTCCAACGCCTCGACCTTCTCCTTCTGCTCGTCTATCGCGTCCTGCATTTTTGCCGCTTTCGTGAACTGCATCAGTACCTTAACAATCTCCGTTATAATCTGAACGGCTGCGGATATGATTCCGATAATCACCGACGCAGATTCCAACGATTGCATCGCGGTTACACCTGACTTCGTTGTAGCGAATATACCTTGCTCTACCGCGTTTACTACTGTCTCTACGCCCTTGATGGCTGTCATGCCGACATTGGCAATATCGCTTATCGCCGACAACGCCTTCTTCGATTTCTTTGACAATGAACCTCCAAAGGTACTTGCAACCGCGTCAGCCGCGTCTTTTACTACTCCGAGTGCCTGCGCCGCAACCTGACACCCTTTTGATACCTTCTTATAGTTCGCTTGTGAAACTTTCGACGCAGATTGCTGCTTGTTTACGGAGATACGCTGAACCTTTTCTACCGCCTCTATGTTCTTCCTTAACTGTGACTGCAAATTCACTTGGTCAAGAGAGAGAAGATACCGCTCGCGTTCTATCTCTAATAGGCGTTCTTCCGCTTCCGTTTGGGTTATCAAGCCTTCTTCTAACTCTTGATTTACTTGCTGCTCGTCATAGTCGAGTTCTTCCTGACGTGCCTCCTTTTCCTCGCCCGACATTCCGAGTATGCCGTTTATTTGGGCATTCTCCTCTTCTATGTTCTTCTCGAACTCATTCTGCGCCTCTTGTATTTGGTCGGCGGTCGCATCTGCAAGTTGTCCTACGAAATCGGCTATGAGTTGGGCAGTCCTTTCCTCCAATACGTCTATATTGGCGTTCTTGCCTGCCTGATTTATCTTCTCGTTAAATATGCGGTCTATTTGGTCTTGGGTCAGCTGGCTTTCTCCCATATTCAACTTCTTCAACTCCTGCGAACGCCACTCGGCTGCTTCTACCACCTTCTCTGAATAATCGAGATACGCCTGATAGTCTTTGTAAAGCGCATCGCTCATTACCTTGTCGTTTGCTTTTGCTGCTTCTGCTTCACGCACTTCCTCCCAATGACCCCATACTTCATCAAACTTGTCGGACTTCTCTTGCAACTGCTTAACTTCGTCTTCCGTGGATTTCTCGCTCGGACTGAATAACTGTGTCTTGATTTCTTCTTTAGACTTGCCTTGCCGTACCAACTCGCCTGCGTCATTCCCGAACATTTGCGTTATAGCATCCGCTTTCTGCTTGTCTATGTTCTGATTGCTCTTTTTCTGCTGCTCGTCGTTTATCTGCTTCTGCAACTCCAACTGCTTGGTGATGTCCTTCTCATATTTCAACTGCTCTTGCAGTTTAGATATGGTAGCGTCAATGGCGTAGTTCTTCATTATGCGCTCCTGCTCTCGTTTCTGCTCATTGAGCGCACGCACCAAATCGGTGTGCCGGTTGGTCAGCGAACGCATTTCGTTCTGACGCTTGGTCTCTATACCCAATACCTTTGCAGCAAGGTCGGCTTCCGCTTTTAGTTCGTCGTCCGTTACACCCTTGCCCTTTAGGCTATTCTTGGTTCGCTGAATATCCAACTCCTTTTGAGCCATCGACAACTCCATTGAGTATTTGTTATTGATTAGGTCTTGCAGTTCTTTCATGCGCTGCAACTGCTCTACCTGACCACCACGATTCATGGTGTTCTCCAACTCTGCCTGCGCTCTCTCGGATTCGGCACTTGCTACTGTGAAGGCGCGCTGCTGCTTGATAAGGCTGCGTTGCAGTTCCTCTATGCGAGCATACTCATTCATAAAGGTTTTGAGCGAAGGCAATTCCCATTTGGTAAAACTTTTCTTCCATATGTCAGATAGTTCTCCCGCTGCCTTCTTGACCCCGCTAAAGAGATTGTCGAAGTCAGGCTCTTTAACAAGGTCATCCTCGGTCAGTTCTTCGCCCGTGAACCACGCCTTTGTTTGTCTCCAACCATTCTTTACCTTGGCAACGACCCATTCAAGTCCGGCTGAAATAGCATTACCTATGGATATAACGAACTCCTTTACTACCGCACCCGACTTGGTGAAGATAGAAGCGAAGTTACGGACAAACTCTGATACTTTTGCCTGTACCTCGGTAACGAATCGTTCTATGAACGCCTTCGCTCCCTCTATGTAGCCTTTCCACTTTGCAAACATATCGCCACCCATTGCAGTCTTCGAGAATGAAGACACCATATCGTACAATAGTTTAAGCGATGCCACTATCGCCGCTATTGTGAGAACAATCGGGTTAGTCAAGAGTGCAAGTAGCGACTTATTCAGTTTTCCGACCATCGAAATCAGTCCGCTCACGCCCTTGGATATAGCCGACATGCCTGCCGCCGCACTCGCTCCACCTTTTGCAAGACCGCTAAAGCCGGTTCTCAAAGAAGTCAGGTTTGCTCGCAACTGACCGAAGACCTTGCTTGCGCTTGCAGCCGAATTGGCTACTTTCTCAAACGCAGCAGCCGCTCCTTCGCCATTATCTCCGCTCTTATCCGTGCTGCCAAAGGCTGTCTTCTTTTCGTTTTTGCCCAATGCCTTCGCAAAGATATTCTGACGCTCCAACGCCACTTCCTGCGCCTTGGTCGTGTCTTCAACAAGTTTCTTGTACTTTTCGAGTGCCGCAGTATCTATCTCTTTCTGCTTGGGGTCAATATTTGGGTCTGCCAACTTCTCTTTCAGAACGCTTATCTTTTGGTAATACTCCTGCAACTCCCGTGCGTTCTCAATCTGCACACGCCCTTCTTTGTTGTATAGTTCGGTGAGTTCTTCGATACTCTTTGCGTTCTCAACCTCCTTGCGTGCTTCAAGAACGTCGTTATAGCGAGACACTACGTCTGCGTTGTTCTCCATCGCTACACCTACCTCATCGTATCTGTCACGCGCTTCGTTGAGTGCCTTCGAAGTAGTTGCCATTTGTTGGTTGAGTTCTTTGTAACTCTCCAACATACGGGACGCTCCGCGCATATCGCCCGCCAAAAGAGCATCACGCTGCGCCTGCGCAATCAGGTTCAGTTCTTCGCGCTGCTTATCGAGTACCTTTTCGAGAGACGTAATCTGCTTTTCGTACCCTTCCTGCTCGCGCTCCAAATCGCTATAGCCACTCTCTAACTCTTTGTTTGCCTTGTTCAGTTCGCGTACACTCATAGCGGCAGCATCAGCCTTACTGTACTGCTCGAACATCTTTGCAATCTCCCCTTCTTTGGAAGCCAACTTCTCTATTGACTTGCCGTTTTCAGCAATCTCTTTTTGAAGACGCTCAATCTCGGTTGAGAGCCGCTTTATTTCCTCTACTATCTCCATACGCTTACTTTTTCATTAGTGAAAGTAACATTTTCTTATCTACATTCTTGCTATCCATGTTGATGACAACGCCATCCCGTTTAGGCACGTTCACTTGCTGACGCTCTTTCTTGGTCAGATACACGTGGGTTATATGGTCAGCCAAAAGCATTTGCAAGTTATTGATTGATATGCCCCACACGACATAATCCATCGTCCACCCGTAGCGTTCACATGCCACGTCTATCATCTTGCCGTACACACTCCGTCCGTTGAACGATAAGCTGTAGTCGTCTTTGCCTTTCACGTCCATGCAACGCTTAATGTACTCTTGCTCCTTATCCAACCCGAAGTACTTGGTAAACTCTTTCACGTCCTTGTTCCATGCAGAAAAGAGCATGAGTAGTTGCATTAACTGATTGTCATCCGCGTAACGCACGTTTCTCTCCATCTCGTCGCGCAAGTTCTTTTTGAGCGCGTCCGAACGCTTTTCGAATGAGCACACGGCAACGAGTTTAACGACCAACTCCTTGTTGTGCCGCAACTCCTTTAGGATATTGTACAAGCCTGACAACTTTTCCGAACCTCCTACTTCTTCCCCTAATAGTCGCTCTATGAGCATAGCCGTGCCCAGCGAAGGCGGGTACATATAATAAGTATGCCCACCTGCGTTGTAGCCGATGGGCATCTCCATGATGGTCTCTGCCACATTGGAAAGAATGGATTTATCTTGATTGTGTGCCATGAGATATTATTTGATTGTGGCGGGAGCAGGAATCGAACCTGCGACCTCTACGTTATGAGCGTAGCGAGATACCTACTTCTCCATCCCGCGATATAAAATGTGGAGTGTGCTTATCTTTACACCTTGATTTCCCTTACACACCCCACATTCTTTTTACGCAGTCGGTATGCTGCCATCAGAATCCGAATCGCTCGTTTCGCTCTCTGCCTCAATCGGAACGATAGAAGGAGAGTACGAACCTTTGGTGCCGGTCACTGTTACTACACCAATCTCAATCTGCGTTGTTTCCTCGTTAGCAAGTGCTTTAAGCGAGATTGCTTGTTTGAGACCATCTGCTGACGTGTAGGAATCAGATACACTCACACGTGCCGTGTTAATGTGTATGCCATACGCAGTCTCGTCTTCCGGCTGCAAGAAGACTTCGTAGTTGTGCTTAACCACACCTTCCTTGTCGCCGAAGCATTTCTTACGACCTTTCACAAGACGTTCCTCGAATTTGAGTGCGTAGGTATCAATCTTATCCATTACGTCTTCGACTGCACCGCCCTCAATCTTCGCTTCTACTGTATCGCCTTCCGTGGTCTCCAACTGCGTGGAACCCTCTACGGGAGTTGGCAGCAATCGCCAAATAGCACCCGCTTGTTCTTTGTCCTTGACTAAGATTTTTGGTTTACCCCATGAAAGTAACATAGTTGTTAATAATTTAAGAGTTAATAATTTTCGTTGAGTACCTTGAACTCCATCTTTAGAGAAACAAAGTGTTGGTTGATTTCATCTTCTTTTAATGTGGCTATCATGTCGCGCTGCTTGAAGTACAAGTCTTTGTCGTGTGCATTGGCAAAGGCAGGAAATTTTTCCAACTTCTCCGCTATCTGCGCACATCGCTCTTTGTCCTTGTAATAGATTCCGCTTTTCGCGCCTGCAATGTCAGGAACATACACGTTTACGAGACAAGTCCCGTTTTGTACGTCTGACGTTGTGCCGGTCAGAAAGGCTATCACGGCATCTTCCTTGTAGTCTGAAACATTGTCTTGGATAGGTCGCAGACCTCGGTAATAGACACCGCCGCTAATAGGCAATTCGCTACCTACGTACTCGGTAACTATGCCAAATAGTTTTTGTTCTACTACCTCCCCATTCATAACTTTATACTATTCAGTTCTGATTCTACAACACTATCTGCGACCACCAATGCCCCATCTAACACAACACGACCTCTACGCTCTACGGCTACCGCATATTCCATTCCTGCAACCACTATGAGTACATATTTGCTTGCTCGGTACTGCGGCGCTACTTCTGCAAGGTATTCTCGCCCGCGTTCTTCTCCAACTCCACCACCGAAACCGCCCGTCGATTGCTCTACGCCATTACTATAAACCCCGTAGCCTATAGATGCCGTTAGATTGCCCGTTTGGTCTTGATACTGCTTCGTTGCCTTGGCTTGCTCAACGAGCCGCTGCCCTGCTTTGTCTAAAGCCGTGAGAATAGCCTCGTGTGCCTTCTCCGCAGTCCGTTTCAGCTGTGCCTGAATGTCTTGAAGTCCGCTTATGATTACACCCATATCTGTATCGTTCGTGTGAAATCGTAAATCTCCGTTCGTTGGATAGAGAATGTTCCCATATCGCCCTTACGTTCGTGTTCTACGCGCACTTTTGTCGGATGAAAATCTTCGCCTACGCTTCCGTAGTCTATGTATAGAGTGAATGACACTCTCGGAAACTTACCATCTTCTCCCCTTCCGTTTCGGTTCTCGTTCCCTACTTCAATGTAGCATGGAACTTCGATAGACGGACGTTCGCCCTTGATAGGCAACCCCTTGTCGTCTATATCACTGTGCGCCGAAGGTTCGTCGAAATATGCCGTTCCGTTTGACTTGATTAGCATAGGCTACCACTCACTTGAACCATCCGTAAGCGTACTAATGTCATTGCCCTTATCGCCTATAAGCGGTTCTCCGAACTCCTTGTAGATGGCGTTAGCCGTACCTGCAAGGACGCTCGCGTTGGGCATGGTAACACTACCACCCTGCGAGAGATTAACCATAGTAACCACATAGCGGAGAGTGTCTGCATACGCAAGACGATACTCTTTGCTTGTACCTATCTCTGTCGTGAACTCCCCTTGTGGGTCAAGTCCGCGCGTGATAAGCAACGGCTCTACGTTATTCTCACCCAACGGATAGTTTACCGATGACTTTAGTGCGCTTATGATAGTCATTACTTTGCTGCTTTACCTTGACCACGATGACGCTCCGAAACAACTTCCTGCTGCTTCTCGCCTTCCGGTTCCTCTGCTTTCGCTTCGGTTTCAGCAGGCTTATTCTCGTCTGCGGTCTCGTTTTCTACTTGCCCACCTTCGGTGTTAGCGGGCGTTTCCTCTTGGTTTTCTGCACCCGTTGCAGGCTGCTCCGCCTCTTTTGCAGGCTGCTCCTCACCTTGCGGTTGTGCGTCTGCCGGCTTTGCTTTCGGCTTTGCAATAGGCTCTACCAATCCGAGTTTTACAAGGCGTTCTGCGCGAGCCGTATCAAACTCGCGCACTTCGCCTTCCTTGTAAATCTCGTGTGTGTTGATGTCTCTAAAGACGTTGATTACACGGACTTTCATGCTGCCACTTGTTTAGAGTTAAGAGTGTAAATCTTATCCACGTTGTCAAGCACTGGAATTACCATTGCCTGCGATGATGTGAACTCACGGAGCGGGTCGTTAGTCGAGTACTTCGATACAAGGATGAAATCCTCTGCGGTCTCGTAAGCAACTCCTGCTACTGGGCGGGTTACTTCTGCGCACGAAGTCCATACCAACTTACCAACCTTCTCCTCGCATGTGAACACAACCATACCATCTGCCCATGCAGAGTGATTGCCCTTTACGCCGTTCACTTCGGTCTTGGTCTTGCGGTTCACGCGATGAAGGGTCAAGTCGAATTTGCTTTTCAGCACTTCCTTCGCTTGGTCGAAGCCAAGGTTCGGAATGGACTGACCTACGAAATTCTGAATGAAAGCGTACTGCTCACGAGCCTCCTTGTTTGCGTAGAAAGCACGCAGAGCGGTGTCGTCCATCCAAATGTCGGTGATGACATTGCCATCTTCGTCTGCCTTATCCATTACCTTCTGAATGTCAGAGATAGGAGTAGCAGAAGCGTTAGACCAAACGTAGTTGGTTGCGCCAAACTGATGGTCTTCGTAGTAGTTCATGTTGATACGAACACCCAAACCATCGTTGGAAGTTGCGAGACCTACGCCGGTGGAAAGTTCCGACAAGAAAATGTCCTCGATACGCTCCTGAACGCCCGAAATAACGCGGGTAGTATCAGCGAAAATCTTCGCCAATATCTCGTTCTCCGGCAGACCGATAGCCACCATTGTGTCGATGTCCTTCATCTGTTTCTCGGTCAGGTACAACTTCATACCTATCTTTGGTATGTCGCCGCTTACCTTCTCGATAGCGTCACGGCTTTTCAACGGGAGTTCGCTGTCGAGAGCAACTACGTCTGCTGCTACACGGGTGTAGTTAGCCATAATGCTTGCCCAACGTCCGTCAGCGGAATACGACTTGGTAAGCAAGTCTTTGTAGAGGTACGGCAGAGTACGCTGATTCTTCTCGTTCAGTTTCTCAACAACGGAGATAACGAGTTTCGGGAAGTACTTCTGCACCGCCTCAAAATAAAGCGATTTTTCCATATATCACTCCTCCTTTTTTTGTGCGTTAGTTGCTTGCGCTATCGCTGCCCTCTCCTGGGACATCGACTGCCTCATCACTCTCGAACTGAATGTGCGGGCAAGCGGTAAGGAACGCGGATTTGATACTTGAGATAGCATACGGAAGTGCTGCCTCGTTTACTACGCCTGCGGTCAGAATAGACGCAGCCGGTTTTGCAGTCAAGATACTGCGGTAAAGTACACCTACATAGGTGTGGTTGTCAGGGAGAGCCGCATAAGCCTCGCCATTCAACGGCATTGGCTTATACACACCATCTGCACTCTTGATGATGACGTGTCCCGCATTGATTACTGTCGGAGCGAAGCCGGTTGTATCGAGTACACGACCTCCTGCAAGGCTGTTGCCGTACTTACGGATTACGATAGAATCGTTTCCGAAGACAACCTGCTGCTTCTCTCCTACCAAATTAAGTTTTGCCATAAGTTTAGCGGATTTGTGTTGCCTACGGCACTATCTTGCCTGCAATATCGTCAGCGTCCTGCTGGGTCACTTCCTTTCCTTGCATGGAGAAATGTGGGTTGGTAGGCAACGAGTTGTTTTTAATGTTTGCTGCAACCTTGGTCAAGTAGTCTCCGATGGCTTTGTCGTCTGCGTCTTCTGCAATAACGAAACCCTCATCGATACGCGACTGTGGTATATTCAGTTCCTTTGCCTTGGCGAGAATCATGGCTTGACGTGCTGCCGCTGCTTGCTTGCGCTCCAACTCTGCTTTCTCGTTTTGGAGTTTTTCAATGTCGGCTTTCGACTTGACACCTTCTTCCTGCATAGCCTTCAACTGCTCTTGCATAGAAGCAATAAGTTTAGCCGTTTCGGCATTGGCTGCCTTAATCTTCTCGTCAATCTCGTCGTCCTTCGTCGGTGTCGGTGGAGTAGGTGGCTCCGGCTGCTTTTCGAGTTGCTTCTTCAACTCGTCAATCTGCTTTTGCAACGCATCCTCTTTCTCCTTTGCCGCTTTCTCTGCCGCAGTCTGCTTTTCGGTAGCAGTCTTGTTGGCTTTCGATACGGCATCCGTCACACGTTTGTCGTTGGACTTTTGGACGCTTTCAAGAAAAGACTTTTGTGCGCCCACTACGCTGTCAATGTTCTCGTCAGTAACAAGACCAAGGTTTGCAAGTGCCTCGGCATGTGCCTGCAAAAACTCATCACCTAACCCAAGAGAAGCGTACCCTTGTTTTAGTTTGTCGAAAATTTTTGTCTTCATCGTACTGAAAATTTGTAATTTCGATTGCAAAGGTACTGATAATTTTTCAGTAGAAAAATAAGCCTGCATTTATTTTACTACACATTGCGCGCATGTGCGCTGATAATCTGCACACAACAAAGAAAGCGGCTCTCGTATCGCTACGAAAACCGCTCATTGTTAAAACATTACTAACTATCACTAAAGGACGCGCTATTGCGCTATTCTATACATGTTTAATCTATATCGCCAATTTAGGTTCGAGAAGTAGCACCCGCCGTGCTCGTAATAATCGCCCTGAATGTATATCTGCTCACCCTGCATGTAGGCAAAGCGGGACGTGCCACGCAGCCTATCTGCAACCGAATCAAAATCCCGACTTGCCAAGCCATACTTTTTGATAGCCGGCACAAGGTCAGAGCGGAAGTAAATCTCACTATCGGTTCTGTCGTTCGTGCTATCTATCGGAAGTACGCCGTTGTGAGCGAACCAAACATTTGTCTCTTTGTCATAGAAGGGATGACAGTTACGGACGTTCGTACTGCCGTGCGTTGCCCACCTAAAGTGCATTATAATTGCCGCACTCGCAGGCACGTTTTTCAGGCTCTTGTAGAACGTATTGAAGTCCATCGTCTTGCAATTCATGCCGTTTGTGGCTGCAAAACCAAAGCCATCGGGATTGCATTCTGCCATAGCACGTATAATTTGCTTATTTGGTAACTGCACATTTGCAGGTTTGATACATATTACACACATAGTCTTAAAATCGTTTAGAAGGTTATTTTTAGGCTATCTGAACGGCTTATGCAGCCGTTGCAGATAGTTCGTTTACTCGCTCATTGAAAAAGCGTTTTTCTACGTCATTCAAGAAAGGTATATCATTGATTGTCGCAGGGGTTTCGGTTAGCACGTTTTCTTTCGACCAAATTACAAGTTTCACGCAGAAACGCACCCACATTTTGATTTTCTTAAAATCGGTACTGCCTTGGTGTTGGCGAAACTCTATCGTGTTGTGACGTGACCAACTGCAAGGGTTGATTTTGTGGTATCGGTCGCCGTGCATAATCGCGTATATCTCATCTATACTCATGCAGGATGCAAAGTTATAGTTCATAACTGATTTCGCATAGAACGCGTTGTTACCACGTCTGCTTGCCGCCATAAAGGTGTCTATAATCGGCTCTAAAGCCTTGTAGTTTGCAAACGTATTGATTAACTGCTTTTCGGTTATATCACCGCCTACGTGTACGTGCAGACCAGTTGATTTGTTTACTCTTGCACCTATCGCATTCAGCGCACCGCAGCACTCTTTCAGCGTGTTTAAGCCGTTGTTGCCGCGCAAGATAGGTGTAACACACTCTACGGGGTCTATGCCGCTAATAGAGCCATCGGGTACAAGTTTGAAACGCTCGGTTGAATTGCCGTTGTGCGCGCAGCCGTAGTTACTGATATTCTCTACTCGCAGATTGCGTGCGCCCATTGCTTCTAATACTCGGTCGCGCGGCGCGTTGTAGCACTCGATTTCTACGCCGTAGGTCATGTTGCTTTCGATTGCGTTCGCAGCGCGTCTCTCGCGTGCAAGTGCGTTCGCAGCGCGACGCTCGTTCGCTAATAGAACACTTACGTCGGCAGAAGTTAAGCCTAATTCAAGCAACTCGCGGCGTTTAATTGCTACACATACGTTTTTCTTTACAACGTCATTGATTTGTTCATTTAGAGTTTTCATAATTTAGTGAATTTGATTGTTAGTAATGTTTTTGATTTCGAGTGCAAAATTACTACAAATAATTTACATATGCAAATTTTTCAGTAATTTTTTTGCATTTTCTCTATAACTTACTGAAAATCAGCACTCATTTTCTTACTGAATTTTGCACAGTTTTTCAGCGAATACGAAAAAAAAAGATACACTCTCGTTTCACAACGAAAGTGTATCTACCACAATACAATTACAAAATTATGAAAAGAATAGAATTATTTAATTTGCTCGCCTAATCTTATTGCGAATAGTTTGTGCCCTTTGTACACATTGATACTACCTACCGCGTAACGTGTGCGCGTACCCTCGCACCAAAACGTAATGGTATCTATCGGACGCGCTTTGAGTTTGAGTTTGCCCTGCTGCAATCCGTCTATGACTTCCTGCGTGGTCAGACCGCCGTAACTTGCAACGTCCACAAGTTTATCCGTCCAATACACCGACATGTCCCTATATTCGGTTGTTTTCGTTCCCCTGGTAATCATGTCAAGGTAAACTTTCTTTATGGATGCGTTCACGTTCATTCTTCTTCCTCCTCTGTTTGTGCGGGGTTCTGCTCTTGCGCTTGTTCCTCTTTCAGTTCTTGCTCTGCCATCATCTTCTCGGTTGCAGCCATGCGAATCTTGTCGATTTCTTCTTCGGGTGCTTTGGTGAGAGAGAGCATACCTACCGCCGTTTCGAGCGATACAAGTCCTGCTCCGTAGAGCTGGCAGATAGACGACCATGTTTTCTCTTTGTCTTCGTCAAACGGCTCGGAGAACGTGAACGACACTTTGAGTTTTGCGAGTTTAGTAGCCTTTTCAGGGTACTTTACCTTCAAGCACTCAATAATAATGTTCTTCTCCCTATCCACCATTTCCTCGTATGTTTCGAGCAGATTGCCTCGTTTGATATAGCCAATAGTAAGAGCGCGTTTGATTGCCACTCCCGACATCACGCCCAAGGCGCGCATCTTCTCTACGTCTATATCCGGCGTAAAGGTGTCGAGAAGAACTGTGTCGTGCAACTCTTTCTTCTCCGATGCACGTAACTCGCTCGACTGCGGCGGGTTGATGTACTCGAAGCGCGAATTTGGTCCTGTACCCTTAATCATTTTGCCGCTTGCTTCGGGGTCTTTCATTAACTCAATGACATCTCCTGTTGCAAAGGCGATAGGGTCGGCGAAGTAGTTGTTGGTATCTCCTATCTTGCTGTCTAAGTCCTCTATGCGTTCTATACGCGGTTCTACTCCTGCCCATGCCTTCTCTTGATGATAGTAAAGCACATTGATACGACCCGTTGGGTTGGGACGCGGTTTCACATTCCACCCGATGCCTTCGTTGGAGCACTCGAAAATCATTTCTGGTGTCTGTATATCCCAATGCTGCACCGAATTGCCCTTACCCGTCTTCACCTTGTAGCCGTATGCAAAAGCCATCATGTCTCCGTATTGGTCAAAGAGCGGACGTAACTGATAACCCGTAGAACGCGCGAGTACTACCGGCTTGATACGCACTTCTTCTTTGTCACCTGATTTCTCTTTATAGATATGGTAGAGTTTTGCACTCTCCGTCTCACTTCCTGCTATACGCTTTACCTTACGCATAGTGGAGTTAAAGCGGCTCTCTGCGAGAAACTCCGTGAACATCTGAAACACTTCATCGTCTCCGTCTTCCTTCTTCCATACGATAGGATTACTAAGCAGGAAGAATAACTCCGTTTCGTTGATGCTCTTCTGCAAGGCGCGCGGTAACTTGCATGTTATATACGTCGGCAAATTCTTACGCTCCTTGTTAGGACGCTGCATGACCTTGTGCTTCTGCGGGTAATACTCATCCAAGGCATTATCCACATCAACATCGTGGTCTTGCATCATACTAATCGCACGGGGAATATCCTTGTCTTCTATGAGTTCATAGAACGTGCGCTGTACACCAACCGCATTTAATACCACATTCTTGAATAGCGTGGCAATGTTAGTTACATAATCAGAAACTCCCATATCTTAAAAAATTCCAAAATTATTTGCGTTTGTGTGCGAAGTTGCAGCCGATTCGTTCTTGCGTAGTATCTTACCGAGCATTTTGCCCAAGTACCAATAGCGCGTTGCATCCATCGCATGATTATATTTGTCGATAGGCACATTGATATAGTGACCATCTTTGTCTTTGTCCCATGTGTAGTTGCGAAGTTCTTCCTGCACGTTGTAGGAACGCTCCGTTACAAATATGTTGTCATAATCCTTCAATCCCTCTATACCCGCGAGTATGCTCGAACCGCTCTTGTCGATAGGGTAGATGATTACTCCACTTGCTGCTATCTCGTCCACAAGGCGCGGGTCTGCACTCTCGGAATACACAAAACTACTGTCTTTCTTCAATTCTGCTATCAGTTCTGCGTTACCCATGCCGGTTCGGTAGAACTGCTCGTCAATGTACAAGTCATTGTTCAGTACTCCTACCTTGACGCACGCTGACGGGTCGTTGGTGTAACCGAAGTCCAATCCGCGAGCCACATGCTTGCACCCTGCGGGGAACTCCTTGACAATGCCCCATTTCTTGAAGATAGCACCCTCTGCTACATCTGCCCAACGTCCCATGACTATGTGAGCATACTTTTCAGGGTTCTTCTCCTTCATGTCGCGCACTTCTTTGAGGAACTGCTCGCTCAGGTGGTCAAGGTTGTCGAGATACGTAGTGTGTATGTGCAACACATTAGGGTGTGTGCTTATCTGAACGGGAACACCATCGTACTCTACTAACTTGTGCGTGTCTTTGATATACTTGCGGTACACAAAGTGGTTACTGTCGGTAGGGTTCATAATGATTATTACCCTATTCTGAATGCCCTTCTGACGGATAGATAACACTATCTTATCGTAGTCTTCCTCGCTCGTAAACTCCTCTGCCTCGTCCACTACAAAGGTGGTGATGCCATGCAACGACTTTAACCTTGCGGTTTGGTTGCCGCTACTCGTCTTGATACCTCGGAAGAGCACTTTAGAGCCGGTAAGCACATTCGTTACGTCAGTACGAGTAGCAGAGAAATAGCGTTGCGTTCCGTCTGCCTCCAATTTCTCAAAGAACTCTGGTATGACTGACATCTCTGCCGACACCATTGTGTAGCGAGAGTAGAGAATAGTGTGTACTATCTTATGTATCTCCCCGTTTTCCTCTTTGAACTTATTTAACTCAAACGTCAGACGTGAAGTGAAAAGCGACCCGTTAAAGGACTTTCCGCTACCACGCCCTCCCGTTATGAGTATAATAAATTTCTCTTTATCGAGATAGAGTGGGTTATATATGGCTTGTGGTTTAATCAAAATGTGCGTTTTTTTAAGATTGGTTCAGCTGTCGGCAGGCATTTTCTCGGTGTTTTGCTTGCCTTCGACCTCAAAAACATGCGATTTTTTAAGATTCCACGTCTTCCTTGGTTATCTTCTTACCCGTCTTATCGCCACCTTTGAGCGTTACATGGTCTTCTATCCATGCGGATATATCTACTCCCTGCTCGATATTGTCGGCATTGGCTGACGTACTCTCTGCCGGTTCGAAACCGCGTTGTACCTTACGCCAATCAGGGTCGTGATGATAGAGCCACGTGCTCATTGCCTGCATGTTCGGTGCTAACTCCGTCTCCGTCTGCTGCACCAATTCAAGCGTTTGGTCTTCTTCGCCCTTAATATAGCGCGTCACTTTGCTCTTTACCTTCACTCCACCGAGCGCAGTCTGCAAGTAACGTGCTCGTACTGTGCGATTGATTTTTTCACGCGCACTCGCAAGCACCCTACATAACCGCTTACCTCGTCTCTCGTTTTCTTCTTCGTTCCATCCGTCATACGTCCCACTTGCCATGCGTCCGAATACGTCAGGGTGTAGGTTGAGTTCGTTGGCTATTTCGGAGTTGTTAGCACCATTGAACGCGAGATAGAAAACGTGGTCATAGAACTCATCATCATCATAGTCGTGTTTCGGTGGTCTGCCCCCCAAGTTAGGTTGCGTCATTCCGACCCAAGGCTTGTTATTATCTGCCATAATTGCACTTTTTTTGGTTATTATTTGCGTATATCAAATAAAAGTATTAACTTTGCACTCGATTTCTAAAACAAATGATATTATGAGTACTCAATCTAAACATGAACAAGAAGCGGAAGTCTTCGATGGTGGTATCTTTATGCCTGTAGATGAAAGTAAGATTGCAGAACTTGAAAATAAGTAACTCTCCTACATTCTTCTACGTGTGTAGTTAAACCCGTACTGCTTCGACAACCTACGCATGATAGCGTTCATTGTAGCGACGTTCCATCGTGCGTTTCTTGTCAGAGCGGTTTCTCTATCACCCTTGTATATGTAGCCTAATGAGCGTGACTGCTCGCTTCTCCACTCACGCATGAAGTCTCTTTGCACTTGGTCTGGGTTGGCATTCCATCCACCTTGCGGGCGTTTGACGGAGAAGACGTAACCTTGGGCACTTGCGCGTATCTCTTTAGCGTTGTGCCTAATGGCTCCGGCAAGGTCTATTCCGTTTATAGGCTGCCCTATCTGCATTGCCATTCCCTTACCCATGCGCGAATCGGACGGGTGATTATGTGTCACCACCATATCCTTCATCAGACTGCTCTCCGTCGGGTATAGTTTGACGGAACTACGCGTGCCGTTCTTCGAGAAGATTACTTTGCCGTTCTCATCTACGAAGTTTATCTGCTCGGTTGCCCTCGTTGCGTGCTTGCTCTCTATTCCATGGAGTGTTGCTATCTGCTTGGAGTTCAATCCCGCATTCACGTCACGCTTGGCAGCAGCCGCAGCAAGGGTCTTTGCCTTATCGGTATTGACCCTTACTTTGGTTTCCGGCGCAGTAGGACGCGCAGGGTTCTCTCTACGGGCGGTACGAGTTCCATATTTGTTTATTCCCTCTCCCATGATTATCCTGCTACTTGTCCTTTAGCGGCAGCGGCGGTATTGGTGCCACCTACTACGCTATTGAAGTTACTGCTTACTCTGCTCGCTTTCGGGCGGTGCAACTCGCGTTCCATCACCTCTCCCATTGTCTTCGGCTTGCGGTACGAAATGTCTCTTTCGAGCGGCAGGCTTACACCACCTACACGTACACGCGTATTCTCCAACTCCTTCTTCGAGAAATAGCCGTACTCATTGTTCGGGTCATCATAACGACCGCTCATAGATGCAAACCCGTACATGGTGTCATCTCCGTCATACTCGGTTATGAAAATCTTGTGACCACCATAAGGGTTGAAGATTTTAGCCGATACAACTGCGTCGTCTCCCTTGCCATCTTGCGAGTACAACGGGTATTTCTTTAGCCTATTGAGCGTTGCTTTATCAAATAATGTTCGTTGTGCCATATGTCACCTCCTTATCCGTTAGCCGCCCCCATATAGGTGCTGCGTGAATACTTGCGACCATACAGCTTATTAGCAACATCAATAGCCTTGTCATAGTGGGTAAGCGGGTTATTGAAGATTGCTCTATCGCGTTGCGCGCTCGGAGTGTTAAGCAAATTGTTGCTATATCTGTATTGCGCTGCCTTTACCTGATTATAACGCGGGTCGTTTCGATAGTCCGTTCCACGTGCTTCATTCCTGCGTATAATCTCCGAACGAAGGCGGTTCGCTTGCGTGTTTATATCGTCTATTGATTTTTTTCTTGCCATGATAGCCTCCTTTCTTTTAGCCGTTTGCCAAACCCATATAAGTACTACGAGCATACTTGCGGTTAGACGCAGGCGAGCCGGCACTTACATTGTTAGGG
>JAEEHO010000081.1 GCA_016280845.1 Paludibacteraceae bacterium
ACCCCCACCTATGATGACGACGGCAACCAAACCTTGCTCAAAACCTCTACAGGCATTTGGTCCGTAAGCTACAACGGCGAGAACCGTCCTGTTCTGTGGTCAAATGGCGTGACGAATATCATCATGAAATTTGACCGCATGGGTCGTCGCGTCGAATATCTTGAAACCGTCTCGTCAGACGTGGGAGGGTCGCAGTCCCTTGCGACCGAAACCAATGCACACCATCGCTTTGTCTATGACGGCTTTCTTTGCATTCAGCGCCTCAATGCCGTCGCAGACAACGCAATAGATCTGATCTTCGCATGGGATCCGGCGGAGCCTGTCGCGACGCGCCCGCTGATGATTGAAAAGCCTGGCGTGTGCAAGCTGCACGTCACGCATGACGGCAACAAGAATGTATCCGAGCTAGTATTCTTCTCCGGCGGCAGCGGTGTCGCCGCGCATTACGAATACGCGCCATTCGGCGCGCTCACCGCATCCACTCGCAACTCCACTTCGACCGCATACGACTTCCGCACTTACAATCCCTTCCGATTCTCCTCAGAGGTTGAGGACGACGCGCTAGGCCTCGTGTATTACAACTACAGGCATTACGAGCCTGTGTCCGGACGATGGATTGCACGCGATCCAATAGAGGAGCTGGGTGGTGCGGATCTGTATGGATTTGTGAGGAGTATGGCGGCGAATTATGTAGATATCCTCGGACTGTGGCTAGGCGGTGCGCATCGAGAACTTACAGACGCGGCATATCCGTATTTTGGTCCAATTGTGCCATTGGCAGGAGATGGGATATGGACATGGACATTAGATAATTATAATCCCTGTCTCTACGATAAACAAGACAGCATCTTAAGGGAGTTGAAGGACGCAAATGTCGGCACGGATCATGGGGAAACAGCGGACGTTCAATACTACCACTACTGTACTGGTCTTAAACAGGTTAATGAGGACTTTAAAGGAACGTGGGACTATAATGGCTACAGAGATGAATACACAAAGAAACTGAAAGAACTTTTGGAAGAATTCAATCGCCTAATCGATAAACCGAACAAAGCAGACTGCAAGGAGGCGTTGAGACTGTTAGGCAAATTGACCCACATGTGGCAGGATTACTATGGCCATGGGGTAGAATCTGACAGTTGGGCGGGAGGTGATCCGGGCGCGATAGCGGGTTCCCCCGACAATCCTGTCATGACGCCAGTTTCGTTTGGGTGGTATGGGTTTAGGGGAGGGCACGGAGGATTGTTTCGCGCAATCTATCCCCTGACGAATGTTGAGCCAGGAGACCGAGCCGGCGATTCCGAAGAGAGGAAACGGCAGGCGAAGGTTTTTGTACACGGCAAACTGCTCGTGCTGTTGCCCAAGTGGGCAAAGCCCTGCTGTTGCGAATGGGAGAGGGACAAATGGTGGCAAAGATGGTGGCAAAGATTGTCTCACTAGCCCTGACGGGCGCAATTCTCGCGCAGGGCTGTTCGGCCTACAGCGTCCAGCGATTTGGGCGCGGCGGCATCATGAGCATTGAGTTCGCGCACAACAGTGTGTATGACTTCAGCAAGGACGGCAAGTACCTGTGGCTGTCCGAGACGAATTGCTGCGATCTTGCTGGCAATCCCGTGGATCCTGCCACTCTTGACGACAGCTCGCGTCCGCTGCCAAGGATGAAGTGGAGAAGTCGCATTCTGGGCAAGTCATGGAACTATCGATCTGCCTATCGCGACCCGGACAACGCATTAAACTGTAAAAGAATAGCAGACCGGCTATTGCAATGGGGGAAGGATAATCATCTGGATGCCGAGGGCAGAGAGTTGAAGAGTCGGCGTCCAAAACTGACTTTCCCGGCAACGGCATCACCCATTGTAACGGCGGAAGTCAGACCGCGTGATTTTCTGGAACCAGGAACGAAGGCTCATGTGGTATTGGGGAGGTTCCCCGACGATGGTGACGGCTATATTCAATTCCGCGCGGTTGGGATGCCCAATGATATGTTGTTGCCATTTGGCAGTGATTTGACAGTCTCGGAATCTTTGCAGAGAGTAGCCAGCGTTTCCTCGGAGCACTTTGAAGGGGAAATAACGCCCCTAAGATTCTCGGACATAGACATTGATTTTGAGACAGGTAGCATAGCCTTTAGCAATGAGGTATATGTGTTGTTCAAAGATTTGGACAAGGCATTGGGGGATAGAATTTGTCTTGACGTTTTTAGCACTTTTGGATTCCTTGACAACAACTATTTTGCGTTTGTGGGTGGAACTGGCGGGAGATTCAGCTTTACGGCAAGGGATTACTTGTTTATATACGGATTCCGCGAGAAGCGCATTGTCAAGGTGTTCAAAAGCCATTTGAGATTCCTGGACGAAGGATGCGTCATACTTGACATCGATCTGGCGTTGTCGGCAGACGAGAAGTATCTGGCTGTTAGATACGATGGTGTCATAACTGTATATCCGTTTCTGATAGACGGTAAAGTCGTTGGCGATAAAGGAGCACGATGATGGCCTGTCTCTGAAAGATTGCCTGTGGAGTTTTAGCGGTGGAGCAGTGCCGCTTGCAAAAGTAAACGTGGCTTTGCAGAGGTAAATGAGGGTTTGATGCCTTGAAGTACGATTCCACGTTCAGGATTTGCCGCGCAGAGCACAGAAGACGCTCAAAAAGGCGGACAAGGGGGAGATTTCGGGC
>JAEEHO010000082.1 GCA_016280845.1 Paludibacteraceae bacterium
GCGACCTCTTCTTCCGCGTACACCATATCTGCGGTAGCCATTGTGCGGGCTTTGCTGTAACGCACATCGGCAGAAATAGAACCAGTACCGCGAATTTTAATTTCTGTTCCTCTTACATAAGAGGAGGTTGGTTTGACTTTGATCTTTGCATGCTTGAGTGCGATAAGAATGAGCGAATCCTTGGTTATCTTATCAATACTGCGAGTCTGTTTCTTGTAGCCTTCACATGTTACGATCAGTTTGCCGACTACGGGCGTAAAAACGGCTTTGCCGTCTGCACGGGTCTTGACGGACTGTTTGCCGAGTGTCACTTGGGCATCGGGTATAAGCGACTGCATCGAGTCCATCACCAGAACTGTCAGGTCGGCCATCATTGGCAACGCGCTCATTATGAGTGCTATCGCAAGAAGAGAAATCTTTTTCATTGTGTCTGTCTTTTTCATGTTCATTGTGTTTAGTATCATTCTTGTCTGCACAAACATCATGCCAAACGGATGAAACGTCGTGTTTGACGCCATCTGTCTTATTCGACAAGCGCCTACCTCATAAGGTCAGTCTTGGAAATTATAAAGCATATCAAAATCCTTCTTCCGGGAATCATGTGACTAATCGAAAAGGGAGCGTGTTGTTTTTGACACACTCCCGATAAAACGATTATAACGATACTTGTGCCCTCGCGGCACGAAAAATTATGATTCTATTACTTCTTATGCATAACGAAATCAGCGTCAGACACCAACCCATTCGTAACTTTAGGAGCGTCTGTCTGGAGCACTTCTATAGGAAATGTTTTAGTTTGAGTAGCATATATGCCGGCAGTATCTGTGGCAATAAGGGTTACTTCTGATGGCCACTCCACACGCAAAGTATTCGTTTTACACATATATCCAAAACGGTACAATCCATCTGTACCACTTAATCCTTTCGTATTCTGCCATCTTTTGAGACTGAGGTCCAACGCAAAATTCGAAGTATCTACATTAACATGTATTCCTTCCAACGGAAGTCCTTCTTCTGTTGTTATTGCACCACTAATGATAAAATGTGGCACTATAATTTCTGTTGGTCCTTCCGTTTGTTTGCATCCACAAAGCGATATTGCGCAAATAGCGATTGTTAGGAACTTAAATACTTTGGTTTTCATAATGTTTTGTATTTTAATTGTTTAACATTGATTAGTCACATTAATACAATTTCAGTAGTTTGCCGGTAGTCACAATTTTGCCATCAATTTGCAACACAAGTTGGTAAACTCCCACAGGCATGTCTCCACACTCAAAAGTGCAATTCGGTTGTGCCTGAGCAGATTGATGGATTAGACCAACTCTGTCACTTATGAGAGACAATGTGTAGCGACCTTGATATGGCAAAAACTCGCCTTCTTCAAGTTTCTCTACACGAATATTTGCCGAGCCGAAAAGAACTGGATTCTCATAGACTAAGCGATAGATATTCGTTATGTTCAGTGAATCTGTTGTTTCTTCTTTTTCTGATTCTTTCTGCGGAGCACGAGCAATAGATGTAGCCGTATTATTAGGAGTTCCTTTGAGTTCTATGTCCTTTGTTATCACATACGAATATCCTCCATATGTAATGGTCGCCTTCAACGTTACAGTACCGGAGAAATAAGCCCATTCAGTAGTAGAAGGAAGTTGAGCAGCTACCCTACGCGCTGCATTTTTAATCTCATCATCTCTAATAATCGGTCCATCAATTTTTTGAACCGGGAACTTCCCACGTTCAACCAATACAGATGATGTATTATCTCCTTCAACAAATTTGATTGGATTGTACAACAATTGAATTCCTGTCGGAAAAGAAGTACCTGAATTGTATGTATATGTCCATTTAATCGATGCATCGTTGGGAACATTTGGTACTTCATAGGTAGCTTGATCTGTCAGTGTATTCGAACCTTTAATTTGCGGATTCACAACAAACTTGACATCATAATGATTAGACGCATTCTGTATAAAACAAATATCAACTCCAGTAGGAGTATGAGTCATTGTAGAAGTTGCGCTTGGGATACTATTCGAAGTGAAGAATCTTTTGTTATTGTACGGATAAGGCCATACCTCATCATCCAATCCATATGATGCAGGAGTTTCATTGGGGTAAGGGTACGTAGAATTGGCGTTTACAATGTAACAACCTTGCGGGTATTGATCGTTTGCTCTATGCAGTAACGTATAAGCAGTCATCAATGCTTGTGAACTAATGTGATATATAAGCATTCCGCATTCATGCCCGTTGTACCCGTATGCGGGAGTCCAAGCATTAAAACTATGATCTTGTCCCGGATCCTTTGGGTTTACTAATTTGTTTTCGATTAAGAAGAAATCGTCGGTATCTCTGCCATTGATACGATAGATACATTTCGTTGTTACCGACGGAGTCATAGTATAGAGTGTATTTGCCACAGACGGACTAATAGTGACCGGTGTCAACCACTTGAAGATATAAGCCTTAGTGTATGGATTGTGGTGAGCCGGACAACGACCAAAGTTATTCTCGCTACCACCACCCATAACATCCCAATCTCCTGTTCCCGGATATACGCCATTAGTGTCATAGAAATCAGGTGCTCCCAGCACATGGCCATATTCGTGGCAGACTGAACCTATAGGAGCGATTTCGCTGGTATAAAACGAATGCAATTCTGGAGTTATAATATAATCCCATGTTTTAACCCCATTTTTTGTTACTTTTGCATAGTTATGATGGCAATTAAATAATCCTTGTTTTGTGTCATCAGAATATTCGATTCCAGCAAAAACTATATGAATACAATCAACCGTATCATTCCCATTCCTATCAAACTGCTTGAGGTCTACACCACTTTTGATTGCTGCATTAACGGCCTCTTTCATTAGTTCTTTAGCTTTGTCATAACGCTTTTCTTTAGTGGTCCCTTGGTAGTGCGAATAGTTGTATTTGGCAGTAAAAGGGCCAACTACAGTAGCCTGAACATCCACAAAACCATAGGAATTCTCATCATAAAAGTCGCGTACACTACGTTGCCCAGTTGCACCGTTATATCCCTTTTTATTCCAGAGATTTTCAAAGTCCTGTTTCGTTTTCTTGAATTGCTTACCTTGATCTTTAAATTGCATCAAGATACACAGAACTCTTTGGTCTTGGATTTGAGCCAAGGGAGTTGCAGGACCTTTGGCTTTGGCCGCTTTGCGCATCACCGGGGCAGATGATCTTGTTTCCGTCTCATCATCTTCATCCTCTGCGTATCTTTCTGCTTCCATGGCAGAATCCAAATACGCAATGAGAGCCTTGCGCTCGTCAGAAATTACCTTCATAATCTCCGTTCTGCCAGAGATACCACTTGCAGCCAAGGCTCTTTTAACGTTAGGCGTATTCTTCACCTTAATACCGGAAGCGGTAATCTCGCCATTCTTGATGGTAGCGTATACGTAATAGCCAGCATCGTTTTTAACGACGATGTCATTTCCGGTTGTCTCTACCCAGCTGCTATATTCATCACCACGATTGCGGAGTGTAATCTTTGTTCCGTCCGGTTGGGTATACTCAAAAGGAGTTTGATTGACAGGATCTCCGTAGATAAATTGGATGGAGCATATTGCAATCAGTAATAATAATATCTTTTTCATTTGAAAATTGCTAATAAAATTTGTTTGTTTAAATAATGATAATTATATCATTATAATCGTTTGTCATATTCGTTTTGTGGTAGTGTGAGAGTGGCGTGAGAGTGGCTGATTAACCGCTAACTACCCGCTGTATAGTCTAGGATTGACAGCTAATTGACAACCAACTCTCTCGGCACTACTCGTTCCGTTTTATCTATCGAGAACGGTTCGAGATTGCCTCGAAACCGTCTCGAGAGTGTCTCAATTACTCTTAATTACAAGTAGTGTAAGGATTCGAGCAATATTCTTCTCGCGGAATCCACCCTTCATATTTTTTTCCTGACTCTTTAAACCGAATTTTAAGCCATGTCCCACATACATCGATAATATACAAAGGGTCAGCAATATAGGCATTGCATTGTTCTTTATAGCACTGCTCATTCGGAGATGTGTATAGCACCAAAGGAGATGTGTATTGTCTGGAATACACAAACAAACTAATGGTGTCAGGAATAGAAATCGAATAAAAATCTAAAGTGTCGCTTTCAAAAAGATCACCTTGTTTTACAAATAGCCAAAACATTCCTTCTTGTTTCCCTAACACAAACACCGATAAAGATTCATCATCTTCTCCTAACTCGCCATAAAAACTCGCCAGTTCAGGGTTCGTGTTAGTAGTAATCGCTTCGGCATATTTATCCATCATATTGTAATATTCTATCTTTGTAATCTTTTTGCTAATTTGCGCATTTAAGGAAATAGAAATAAACAACAATACAAATGTTATAAAATGTGTTCTCATATTTTCAAATATTTACTTACGTTTAACTTGCACAGAGAAACGGCGTACACCAGACATCTTTTTATTGAAAATCTGCATACTATTCCAATCCAACATTAAACATCCTACAGATGTCCGATTGCCTACTTGGTTGTTTGGTTTTACTGTAGAATGTATAAATATACCGTCTTTATACATAGTTTCTTTCATTGGACCTGCAAAGGGACTTAAATTGGGTTGATAATCGTATTGAGGAATCCACCCTCTATTGTTTAAAGTCCAATTAGAAGGAATCTCTCCACTCTTGCCTTTCTCGTCATAATTACCCCAATATATACCGTCATCTATTGCTCCATACTTGTCGTAATCTGACGTCATGGTAAATCCACGAAGCCCGGTTGTTATATCATCGGGACCATTTGGCCCGTACAACGTAACGTCCGCTAGTTTAGCGTCATCTCCGCCTAGATATTTTCCTTTGCCATTTACTGTACCGAAATGTTCATCTTTGTAGCCATTAAATATGACCACACTTTCACCATAATAAACGCCTTCAATTCCCGCTTTATCCATTTCTTCCTGACTCTTGCAGTCTGTCCATTGGAGAGGTAGTTGTTCGCCACTTCTCTTTTGCGCATTCACAGTGTTAGGGGCTGGGTATCCATTCGGCAGATACCATGCACAGCCATCTGGATCGATATATATTATTGGGTTATTTGCGCAGTAGGCGTATGGAGAGATATGATAGTACTTCTCGCACAACGGGTCCATACTGGTGAAGCGGCCGATAGTGGCATAGTATCCGCGGAAACCGTAGTCATAAACATTGTATTCGTTAGACGGAGTTTCTACAAACTCTTTGCCGTTGTAGAGGTATGGTTGCACACCGCGGTCATCATTCATAAAATTCGAAGGCATCGGAACACCGGAAGCATAATAAGCCGTACTCTGCACGACCTCACCTGTCGCAGACTTGACTACTACGCAGTTGCTGCCTAGATGGTCTTTGACAAAATGATAGTATATACCATCTTTGTTATAACCGGTGGAGTTGTGGATTGTTGTGGAAGTGGTCGTTACTTTGCCTATTCTTTTGGAATGAACTTCTACATTCCCATTATACGCAACTTCATGATAATCAACCGAATCTACGTCAAATAAATGATTTAGCACACTAGGACTTGGATGACCTATTGTCTGTGGAATAGAAAGCGTAATGGACTTGTATTTTTGTCCAGCCGCATCGTAATAGTTAAAAATTCTCTCCCCATTCATAAACTCAATATAGGTTGGCAGATTCAAAATGTTGTATTCCATCTTCCATATGCTACGGTCCGGATCCTTTAAAAGATTGCCGTTGTAGTCATAAAGCATTTCGTTGGGGTTCGCGGAATAATCATGATACTCAATACAATTTTGTCGATCAGCATCCCTTCCTCTATCTTGAATAGACAAAAGTCGGTTTCCTTCGTTGCCATAGTAATAACTCAAGTTATCCATCGGTTGACCGGAATTCAGCCTTGTCAAAGAAAGAATATTACCTGCCTCATCGTATACAAACGACTCTTTTCCTGTGCCCATAGACCCGCCATACGTCATGTTTAGGAGACGATTTTGCGAATCATAATCACAAGCCGAAAGAAGCGTGCGATAGGACTGCGAAACGGCAGAAGCGGCAATATTACCATTGTAGCAAGCTGTCGCTTTTGTTCCTCCAATAGTCGGGAGATTGTCTGCATAGGACAAACTCTCCGAAAAATCCTTGCTTCTTGTCGATGTCAGCATGTTGCGCATGTCGTACGAATATTTGATGGAGTCCGAATAGTTATTTCCTTCTCCTTTTTTGTACAACAAATTTCGTACCAAACGACCTTGTTCGTCATAGGAAAATTCCGACAAAAGTATCTCTTCGTTGTTATTAAACTTATATCGCACTTCCTTGGCACGTCCGGCATGGTCGTACGAATACTTGTAGTGCTCTGTCACTTGGTCAGTTCCACTGCCTTGAATAGTTTTTGTTTCTGCCACAGAGCCATCAAAATTGTACTTTGTACTCGTTATTGTCTCGTAATTGTCAGGAGAACGTCGGCTACGTGATTGCACAACGCGCCCTTGGGCGTCATAATAATATGCCGTTGTGGTGTAACCGATTTCTGACTGATTGAGATAAGTCGTAGAGGTCGAACCGGATGTTGTCGGATTGTGATAAACGGTGGTGGTGTAGCCATCTTCAGACAAGTTATAAACACGTGTTCCCGTCAATAGGCCTGTTGTGTTGGCATAAGGTACTTTATAGCCGTCAGTGAATTTCAGTTCGTCTGCTTCCGAGAAATCGTAATTGTCGTAAAAGTTCTCCATCAGCATTGGAGTCGCGGATTTGGATAATCCAAGAACAGACAGTGCTTTGTCTCCTACTTGCCATTCGTTTGCGAACTTAGCGACCAGGTTTTGCCAATCAGCCTGCATAGTAATCTCAGCTGTGTAGGTGTTGCGACCTAAATTGTCATAGGAATACAACAACCATTGTTTTTTGATACGTTGGTTGCCGTCTTGTTTGAGAATCAATTGGCCCATCATGTCATATACCATATACTGCTGTTCGCATCCCGGCAAACGCTTGTAAATCATATTACCACGAGCATCGTATTGATAGCAATAAGCGGTGTTTTTAAGCGTTGAGTTGCTCAAATCGAATTCTCCGCTGGTCAGTTTGCCACTTTGCAAGTTGGGTATAACAAAGCGCAAACGACTTAAATCGTCATACACGTAATAGGTTCTGCTGCCGGAACGCTCTTCCATAATCTTACGCCCTAATTTATCTGTAAAGGTTATCACTTCGCCTTTACCGTCTTCATCTTTTGTTGTCGTTTTGTACAGAGAATGAGCAGCATAATTGCCATCTACTTTCAGTTTATCCCCATTCACTGTATAGATGCGAATATTCGTCTCTGTATTCGTCGAGTACGAACAGGACGAAGGATGGCTTTCATATGATGTTCCGGGTCTCTTTTGCCCAATGACGCGTTCCAATGCCGAGTTTTCATATAAACTCTCTGTGAATGGGCGGTTGTCTCCGAAATACGATTTCGCTTCTTGCTGCGCTGTAGCGATATCTGTATATGTACCTTTCGTGTCCATTGGCATCGGCAGATATTGTTCTGTTGCGCGATGCAAACCACTATAGGTGATTGTGGAAACCAAGTCTTTTTTAGTTGGCGTTATGCCAACAGCAATCAACTCATTTGGGCGACCAAGGGCATCATAGTATTGGATAGCGGTGTTCGTGCGAATGTCTCTATCAACGGAGATGCCATTTGATGTAACATTAATCTTACCTGTCTCATCCAAAGGCATGACAGACAGAATATAGTTATTGTCTTTAGCGGAAGTTGCTGAACTCGTTGACGGTTTGAAACTGAAAACAGTTTGCGTGCCGAACATCGGATTGGACAACAGACTCTCGCTGAAAGACACTTTGTCAGTCTTCCATTGCGACTTGGAAGGAGCGATCTTTCCTTGCTCGTCCAACTCCAGCCCTGTTCTGTGTATACTATAGCAGTCATTACCCAATGTGCCTTGAGAATTGCTTGCTTTCAAATTTGTTTGTGAACCGAATACGACTCTGTCCACTGTATCTTTCTGAGCGTTAATAAGAAGGAGCGTCTCTTTCTTATTGGACAAAATCAAGTTACTGTAATAGCGAATAGTTGGAAGTTTTCGAACACTTATTTGGTAAAAGTCAAGCATCGCGAAGTTATCTCCTTGCTCATAACGGCTTGCAAAAATCAAGTAGCCTCCGGCTGGAATAGTAACATCGGGTATTGTATAGACCTCTCTTGTACTCTTTCCGCTTAGGCTATGAATAGACCAATTCTGCAAAGAGACCTTTTCTATACCTCCGTTGTACAATTCAAAGAATTCTCCATCGAAACAACCTTGCATACCGGCTTCTTCCGCCAATGGAGTATCATACATCACTTGATTGATGATGACATAATCGCCTGCCCGCAATATTACCGGACAAAGCAAAGCCAACAACAGGCTCAATATTATTTTGTTTGTTTTCATTGTGTTTACTCGGTTATGATGTGATACTGATAAACATTCAGGATTTGCTCCTTGCCGTCAATGACTTGCGATTCCTTAATCAGACGGCCGGCGTTGTCGTATTCGTATCTCGTTATAATACCGCGTGGGTCTACTATTTCTTTCACGCCAACATGCGGAATGAAGGAATATTTCCATGTTTGGTCGCCTGTAGTTTTAGTCGTAGGATAAATACCATTCCACGAATAGGTCGTTTCCATCTGACCAAACGGTTTGATAGATGTGAGACGGCCTTGTTGATTGAACTTGTATTCCGCATCCAGTTTGTAACGATTGTCGTATGTTACATCACTACCACTGAGTTGCATCGGTTGATAGTTCGTGATAGGTTCAGTCATAGTAAGCGAAAGAGTTTTGTTTAGATATATATTAAAGCCACTTCCTGTATATTCTTTTGCATACAAATTGATAGTTCCATTAGTGATTCTTTCGCGACCTGCTGCAACGTAACCGGAAAGAGTCTCCACCGGTGTGTTGATACGGTTGGTTCCAACTAACATAGACAATGCCGGTTGGGTGGATTGAGTGGCCGCCTTGGTGATTTTGTCCGGATACGTATATTTGGTAAAATGCTCCATATCACGACTATCCTTTGTCGTTTCTTTAGTAACGCGCAATTTCTTATCATACGAATAGCTTATGGTTGTAGACAAACCTTCTTCATTAACTACCTTTTTAGTAAGTACATCCGAATAGACGAATAGTTTACGGGATATTTCTGTATCAAGGAAACGAATAAAAGTGATAATAGTATCCGTACATATTCTATTGGATGAGAATTGCGAGAGGACGCTGTTGCCGGATAGTCCTCCTTTTTGCGGAGCTCTTGCAATAGTACCACCATTAATTACATCATCGTGGATAAAATTAGATGATTTACTCGGTATGTTATTATACTCACAGCTTGTTGATTTCAACAAATTATTGATAGAGTCATAGTTCTCAACAGAAACCAGTTTACCCCACTTGCGAAGATTAATGTTGTTAAACATCACACCCATCAGCACTCCATATCCGTATTTATCGTCGAGATATGTTCCTCTAAAGTTATTATCGTTGCGTGAAGAATATGAATCCGTACCCATATCAAACTTATAAACAGTCTTGAATGTGCCTTGAGAATTTTTGACTGTTTCTATTACTTTACCATATCCGATATGCGAATCCAACAAATTGTAACCGGCATCGTTTCGCACCGGCCATCCATCTTTGGACCACATGTCATATCCATTGTTTGCAATTGCAGAAACGTATTTGGCTGGAGGGAATTTATAGACAAGGCCGTAAACTTTCCAATCGTCAAAAAAGACACCATCCTCGTATGAATATGTCTTGGTTTCAACATCTTGCCCATTCTCATCAAATGTCTTGACAGAACTTATGCATACACCGCATTTTGTACCGGTTTCGTTGACCGTATTCATTTCGAGATATGAGTCTCCAACTATAGAGTATTTCCTCTTTTTATCATATTTGTATTTTTTGTATTCGTATGTCTGGTATCCTCCGGTGGGATATGTCATTTTTCGTAACATGGCCAAGTTGAATGTCCCCACATAATAACCATAATCATCCACTTCTCTGGACGTTCCGGTCTCTGGATTATAATCCGTGTTACCACCTCCCGAATTATCATACAAATTAGGGAAAGAATACCCATCCTTCTCATATTCCATTTTGTATGTTCCGATTCCACTAATATGTGCAGATCTTAAGAAGCGCCAATTGAAAGAACTTCCTGAATCGCCATTATTGTAATCGTATGACAATTTAGCAGTTTTAACTACCTTGTTCGAAGAAATGACGCGCACAGCATCCAACTGATAGTTTCTTTTGCTATTGCTCCCATACCTGCTATCGTTGTACATCGCATATGTCTCCTGCGAATTGTCAAAAACAATCTTCAATGGTTGTTGACCGGATACGACAATAGAATCAAGAATACATGTTTTAATCATTGAACGCCAATATAACGCATTGAAAAAATAGTACGGAGGCTTCATGAAATTGTAGAATTTTGTGAGTTCCGTCCACTCTTCTTGAGTAGGAAGTGCATGACGTTCATTCTCGGCTTCGTCACATATTTTTGCTTGCTCAGTATAATAATAGCCATAGCGATCAAAATACTCATTGAAAACCCAAAGAGGACTATCTTGCGGTTTAATCTCTACCCATTTACGACCATTTTCTGTCATAAGATACTGCCAACAATAATCTTCTCCAACGGGTAATTCGTTATGACAAATACCAAATGGTTTGTAATAATATGTAACTGAACGGCCATTGGGAGCCGAAATCTTAGACAAATACCAAGTGTTAATAGTAGGAGGGTTTACTTCCTGAAAATGCCCTTTCGAACTCATGGCAACAAACTCGTTTTTGCTCCACGTACTTACAGAATACTCCAATTTGGACAAATCTCCGCCAAACACATATGTGTAACCGTCAATAGTTTTAATGGTAATTGTAGAATTCTCTGTTGTCGGATAAGCAGGGTATTGACCTGGAGTAATAGGATTCCAATCCGCAAGGATTCCTGACAAATTCACCTCCACATAATCTCCACTAATAACCTGAGCTTTACCGGCGTTATTAATCATAAACGACCCGCTGTATCCAAGAAAATTAAAATGGAATATATCCGGTGAATACTCTGTATAATACTTATAATCACATAAATCACAGACACTATGCCATGTTTCTCCGCCACTCATAGAACATGCTTGAGTCGCGTTAGGAAGTTCAAAAATCTCATCTTTGCTTCTATTCCAACCGGATCGTTTGCTGGCAATAAAATGATACATACCTTCTGTACCTCGCTCATATGCATCGCCGGCCTTTTTACCATAGATTTCATCAGGATAATTTTTAACTTCACGGGTGATACAACCACCGGCTTCCAAAAACCAATTGTAGCCGACATAGCCGGAGTGTTTGCGCGGTTTGAAGCCTTCGGCGTTGTAGTGCAAAGCAATATTCATCTTGAAATCCGGATCATCCAATGTATAAATAGGGATTGTCTGCTGCATTCTGCCCGTGAAAAGAGAAGTTTCAAACTCTCCGTAACGGAACATGTCAGTTACTTGGGCTGATACCATAGTGTTATAGTCATAGACATCACCCTGTGCAAGGCTTCCGTCATCGGCATAAGCAAGCGTAGTGCCTACGTTCAAAAGTAACAATATAAGGAGTTTTTGTATAGATTTCATATCTTCTTGATTATAACTTGATTAAACTTCCGGAAACAACGATGTCATCGGCGTGGATATAGACCACATACGAGCCAACCGGCATGCCGGACATGTTCACTTCCACCGTGTGCTCGCCCTCCGTCTCTTGACGTAGCGGCGACTGATAGGTGGTCAAACCGCCGTTATAGTGCAGCGAGATATACACCTTAGCCGAACGAGCCAGTTCATACTTGATTTGCACATCGTTATACACCGGATTCGGCATAAAACGAATATTCGAAACCAGGCTATCCATAGCCGCATTCGCCAACTCTTCCTCTTGGTCGCGTTTGCGCAGTTCCTCGTCCTGTTCCTGCGGATAATAATACGTCGAACGGAACGAAACGGTGTCGTTCTTCTTGATCGTTTGCACGGTCACACTCTCCAACAACGGATAGCGGCAATACGGTGAGTACCAAGCCAATCGCTCTTCCTGCACGCTGTTCAACGGGTGCATTTTCTCGCTGTATTGCATTTGACTACGCACACGCAGTGCCTTCTGTATCGTATCGTCCGGCGTAATCAGTTGGCCTGTACCATCCACATGCACACGAATCGTTCCTTCGGTGTTCAGCGGAGTCATGTGGCAGTATTGGCCTTGGCCCACAAAAGCACCGCAGAGCGTATCGCCGTAAGCGAAGGGAAAACGCAATTGGGGAATCTGTGGCGCATAGCGCATGTAGGCACGCGAGGTCTCATAGCCAGTCAGCCACAAGGTGTCGCCCGCGATGTGATAATAGTAATTGGCATGCTCACGATGCAGGCCGACACGCGTGGAGTCGTCTTCCTGCGCCGCATAATAATCGACGTTGATCACTTCGGCGCTGTCGGTCGAGAGGTCGGAGAAGTTCCAAACGCAATTACGGCCGGTGTCAGTAGGCGCGAAATACGCCACTTTGTACGCCAACAGACTGTCTGTTGTTTGAGGGACGTGCCGTTCCGCCGTCAGCGTTTGGGCACACAGATGCGCCGGGAGCAAGCTCCACAGGCACAAGACATAAAGAAAATTACGCGTTTGCATGTGCGTTAATGAATAATTAAGATTGTTAATTAAAATAATACTAATACCTTCTTCGATATTGTTTGTTATATTTTGTATTTCGGTTTGCGCGTGTGCGCATTCACCTATTGTCAAAAATTGTTTTCGTTGTTTTTCCTTTTGAGCCGTTGGACGAACCGCAGTTCGGCGACCGACAAGCACAAAGAAGCGGCACTCAGCATTACAGCCAAGTACCGCCTGTTGCGTATATATCTCCCCCATGTTTTGCGACAAGTCTGCAAAGTGCAGAAAGTCTGCC
>JAEEHO010000083.1 GCA_016280845.1 Paludibacteraceae bacterium
CCGCCACGCAGAGCGTACAACGAGAAACCGCCGGTGTAGCAGAACATGTTCAGCACATCTTTGCCGGAGGCATATCGTTCGACGAGTGCGCGGTTCTCGCGCTGATCGATGAAGAAACCCGTCTTCTGGCCTCTCAACCAATCGATGCGGAACGACAGTCCGTTCTCGACTGACCAGAACTCATCGTTTTCGCTATTCGTTCCTTCGTCCTTCGACTTTATCAGATATCCCACTTTCTCGCCGTCAATAGGCGCCTTGAAGGGCAATGTATCTTCGCTCTTGTAATAAACGTTTTTGACGCCGGGCACCGCTGTAACAATCGCCTCCGCAATCGTTTGGCGGCAGATGTGCATTCCGACCGAATGGGCCTGAATGACTGCTGTATCAGCATAGACATCTATTATCAACCCCGGCACAAAATCTCCTTCGCCGTGGATAAGCCTGAATGTATTATTGTCCGGACGAATCAGTCCGAGGGTCTCGCGTACACGATAAGCTGCACGAATGCGTTGCTCCCAATAGTCTGCCGGCAACTCCGATACGCCAAACTCCAATATGCGTACGGCTATTGAGCCTATTTGCCAATGACCAACGCCCAACACATCGTTGGCTGCGGAACGAACACACACCAATTCGCCCTCTTCGGGTTCTGCGGCCTTGTGCGACGCGTCTAACACAACGCGCGCTATCGCACCCGAGAAGACCCACGGGTGAAAACGCTTAAGCGATTCCTCTTTATGCGGTTTCAGATATACAGTTGTCATTCTACTCCGTTGGTTAAATTGTGATACGCGTGAAGTGACAAGTTATCACTCACGTACTTCAGACTGTGCAGATTCTTAAAACCCAGTGCAGCTATGAATGCCAGTTCCATATCGAAGACGCAGTCTTTATAATCCGACTGCAATACAAAATCGCAGTTGGTATAGCAGATGGCTTGTCTGAAATCTGAAAGTTGATGGCCGAATACTGAAAGTTTCAACTCCGGTTCCGGATATGTCACGTTAGGATGGTTGAGGCGCACTTCGGTCACTTCTACCCACGTGCCTATATCGAAATTGGCACTACCGGCATAGCCGATGTTCAGCAATTGGGCGTCACGCGGCAGGTCTTGCAGTGCGCGAATGATATTGATGGCTCCAACGCCGGTGTAAATGACTTTAGCGTCGCGCCATTCGTCGCCGGCCGGTATTCCGGCTTTTTCTATCAGCGTTCGCTCGCCTTCTTCTGCCAAAAGAATATACTTATCCATGTCTTATACGAATTTGGCTGCAAAAGTACTACAAAAATTGCATATATACAAGTTTAGAATGAAAAAAGAGTCCCGAAGGACTCCTTTTTCGAAGTTATACTGTTAGCATTCAGTTTGCGGATTACTTGATCTCTGCGCCGGTAGCGGTATAAACCTTGTCGCCGCGGAGAATATAGAGTTGACCGTTGAAGAAGATCTTACTATTGGTCTGCTGTTGTTCGTCAACCGTAATCAGACCTTCTTTAGCCTTCTCGATAGGAACGATCTTGAGCGACTTAATCTGTGCTCCTACGGTCGGTTCGCCGTCAGCCTTAGCACGTGCAGGAGCCGAAGACGGAGTTACTTCCGGTTCTTTGAGGTAGATAACAACGTGTGTATCTTGCTCTACATCGTAAGTAACGGTTGCCCAACCAAAGGTTGTTTGCTCAACGCGGATAGCTGCCTGGCCGGCAATCTTAACCTGGAGCGTGTAGCCCATGAGAGTCTTACACTCGATGCGAATCTCGCCCTTGCCTGCAGGAACATCGAAGGTGATTGAACCCGGTAGCAAGTTCTTGTAGTCGCTCGAACCCGGAACAAGTGTCTCGAGAGCCTCGTCAACTTGCTCTTCGGTCAGCGTGGTAGTGATCTCGAGTTGACCTTGCTCGTTGATCTTGTCGTCAACACCCAAACTGAGGACGATATCTTCGTTGCCGTCTTCGTTAACGGTGCTGAAATCGATAGTGGTCTCTTCCTCGATAACGACAGCGGTCTTACCGATCTCAATCTCTTTAGCTTCGACAGAATGGTCGGAATCGATGAAGAACCCATGAGGAGCGTCGAAGTCGAAGTTCTCTACCGGAACGAACTGAACGCCTGCGGTGAGCAGAGCGAGGTTGTCGTCCAATTCCATGTAATAGGTATGAGCGGCAGCACCGTTCTCTGAGGTGCACTTAGCTGCGAGGTGAGCATTGTTGCTGAGCGTTAGCTCTTGGGTGTAAACGGCGTACAAGGAGTCTGCGGTAGCCGTAACATCAGCGCCATCGATAATGAGAGCGTCTGCATGAATCTGTTGGCCGCCACCCGAGAGAATCAGTGTGTCACCGGTGATAGTGATGCGCATTACGCTGAAGATACCATACTCCGAGTTGGTGATTTCGCACTGACCCTTCACATTGATGTTCAGACCTTCGATCTCGTTCATTGACTCGATGAATTGATATACGTGGCGGTCATATGCAGCCAAATCCATCTTGAGGTTATCGAGTGTCAGCACAGCAGTCTCGAAATCATAGTAAACCTTGCCGTTGCCGAGGATGTCGTTTGCATTCTCTTCGGTCACTTCAGTACCGAGGACAAAGAGCATTGACGGAATAGACATAACGCCGATCTCTACCTCTTTAGCTGCAACAGTGTGGTCGCCGTCGGTGTAGAATCCGGATCCGGAGAATTCAGGATCTTGGTAGAACCAAACACCATCGGAGAGAATAGCGATATTGTCATCAAAGTTCAGGATGTTTGCCACTGCTGCAGCGCCGGTTGAGTCGTTGGTGTTGCGGGCAATCAGGTGCGCATTGTTGGTGATAATCAACGAATCAGCACGCAGACAAACCTCTTCGTCCGAGTTGGTGAGATCTACATAGATGCCATCAATCTTGACAACATCGGCCCAGATTTGTGCATAACGGCCGGCCAAGATCAGTGTGTCACCGGTGATATTAACTCCCGTGGAACTCATGATTCCCATTGGTGTCTCTGTGAACTCGCAACGACCGTTGAAGACGATATTCAGTTCGCCGTTTACTTCGCCAATATCCTCTACAATCGGGCCTTCCAAGTCAGGAAGTTGCTGCAGGTTGAGATGAACATTATCGAACGTGAGCGTGCGTGAGTCGATATCATATTTGACTTGCTCGCCCCAAATAGCCGACGCATTTTCTCGGGTTACCTCAATACCGAAGACGCGCAGACCGATAAACGGTTCGACTACAACCAATTGGTATTCAGCGTGTGCCTGTCCATAGCACTCGTTGCCATGAGTGGTAGCATAGATGGTGGTCTCGCCGATGCCGTTGATAGTAATGTTGCCAAGGCTGTCGATGGAAGCGATAGAATCGTATTGAGACGACCACAAGATATCCAAATCGTACGGATTGCCCAACGGGAGAGCCTCGAAAGGTTCATTGTACAGGGCGTAAATAGTATCCATATCGAAAGCAAGCGAACCCTCTCTGAACGGAGGTTCAAGGATATGGAGGATGTATTGTACACTGTTCTCCTCGAGAGTATCGTTGCCGGCAAATGTAGCACGAACGACAGCCATACCGGTGTCCAGAGGAGTGATTTCGCCCGTCAGAGGATCGATCTCGGCAACGGTGTCGGTGATTTCCGTGTAATCAATGCTGTAGGTGATAGGCAGGCCTTCCGGACTGGTAGATGCTTGTGGCGACTCGAAATCAACGCATTTGAGCGCAATCTCGTAAGCCTCTTCTTCAAACCAAATGTCCATGTAATCCTTTGCCGGTCCGTTGACAACAACCGAGAAATTGTAGTTCAGCGTTGTGTCGCCCGAGAAGCAAACTCGAACAGATGTTTGTCCTGCGCCGACGAAAGCCAATCCGCCATCTTGATCAGGCAGAGCAACCTCGGTGTTCTCCGATACCCAATGATCGAACTGCGAATCAGACATCACAGGGAGATTGTAGGTGAGCACATCGCCGATTTCGGCTTCTACGGAAATAATCTGTCCGTTGTCTTGAACAACCCGGGGTTCAGCCCATGTTGTGACACTCAACGTCGCAGTCAGCACAATGGCTGCCAAACGACTGAAGAAAGTAAATTTTCTCATAAGTAGAACGTTTTGATTAATAAATACGGTTATATACCAAAAAAGCGGTTTTTCAGTATTTTGTTAAAAATTGAGTGCGAGTCCCAGACCGTTTGGGCTTGTCTGAACAGACCAATAGGGTTTGGCCTTAGCCGTGGTACACATGGTGTTGTACACATTTGCCGAGTCGTGCATCTTGTGGTAACCGATGACGAGAGTGGGGATACAAGCAACCTCGCAGGCAAACGCAGCGGTACCTATTACACCTGCGGAGATGAATAGTTTTTGTTGTGTGTTTAATGTGTATGTTTCTTCGGAAGCCGGTTTTTGAGATGTTTCAGAGTCGCGTACCGGACAAACCATGGTGGTTAATCCTCTGATGGCACATCCGGTGGCTGCAATATCCAGAGCAACGCCGACGCCCAAGAGTGCCCATCCGGTCTTCATCATCTTTTGGCCTTTAGCGAATTGGTCGTACGCTGCTTGGCAATTGTGTTGGGCATACCAATCGAGCATTTCGGATTGAGAAATGGACTCACTGCCGTAATAATACCGGTTGTTCATACAACGTAACTCATTGTCCGCCATCAGATTGACCGATAGCAGAATGGCAATAGCAAAGGATAACAACTTCTTCATAAGTCTTCAAATTTGCGCAAAAACCGGCGGCAAAGTTAATAAAAAAAATGGTATCTTGCAAATTTATTTACATTTTTTTGTCGAAATATTTGTGTATGTCAAAAAAAAGCAGTACTTTTGCACCCGCTTTTCGAAAGAAGAACAAAAACGGCCGGTTGGATGAGCGACTTAGTCAACGGTCTGCAAAACCGTCTAGAGCGGTTTGACTCCGCTACCGGCCTCCAGAAGAAAGTCACTCCGAAACGGGTGACTTTTTTCATTTAAATAATTCAGTGAAGCAAAATGGATGAAGTAATCAAAGATATAACCTCGCAAGAGTATAAGTACGGATTCACGACAGACGTGGAGACCGATATTGTGCCTGCAGGTCTGAACGAAGATGTCATCCGCCTGATATCGCAGAAGAAGAACGAGCCCGAGTGGTTGTTGGAGTTCAGGCTGAAAGCGTATCGCAAATGGTTGACCATGCCTGTGCCGACCTGGGCGCATCTGGATATACCGGAGATTGATTTTCAGGCCATATCCTATTACGCTGCGCCCCGGAGTGGCTCCGGAGCCGGAAACGGCAAAGCAGATGCCGAAATAGATCCGGAGATAGCGAAGACATTCGACAAACTCGGTATTCCGTTGGAGGAACGTGCGGCGCTGGCGGGCAATATGGCTGTGGATGCGGTCATGGACTCGGTGAGCGTCAAGACCACATTCCGCGAGACGTTGGCGGAGAAAGGTATCATCTTCTGCTCGATCAGCGAGGCGGTGCGCGAATATCCGGACCTGGTGAAACAATATCTCGGTTCGGTGGTTCCCTATACAGACAATTTCTATGCAGCCCTCAATTCGGCTGTGTTCACCGACGGTTCGTTCGTCTATATCCCTAAGGGCGTTCGCTGCCCGATGGAGCTGAGTACCTATTTCCGTATCAACGCAGGCAATACCGGTCAGTTTGAACGTACATTGCTGGTGGCGGACGAAGGTGCGTACCTCAGTTATCTGGAGGGATGTACGGCGCCGATGCGCGATGAGAACCAGTTGCACGCAGCCATCGTTGAGATAGTGGTTCACAAGGATGCGGAAGTAAAATATTCGACCGTTCAGAACTGGTATCCGGGCGATAAAGACGGCAAGGGCGGTATATACAATTTTGTGACCAAACGCGGTATAACGTATGAGAATGCGCGACTGAGTTGGACGCAAGTGGAGACGGGTAGTGCCATCACATGGAAATATCCGAGTTGCATCTTGCGCGGTGATAACTCCAGCGCCGAGTTCTATTCGGTAGCTGTGACCAACAATTATCAGCAGGCCGATACGGGAACCAAGATGATTCACATAGGGCGCAATACGCGCTCGCGCATAATATCTAAAGGTATTTCTGCCGGCAAGAGCCAGAATGCGTATCGCGGACTGGTTAAGATAGGCACCAAGGCGACCAACGCACGCAACTACAGCCAGTGCGACTCGCTGCTGCTGGGTGACCGCTGCGGCGCACATACCTATCCGGACATGCAGATAGCCAATCCGACGGCTATTGTGGAGCATGAAGCAACGACAAGCAAGATTTCGGACGACCAACTCTTCTATTGCCGTCAACGCGGAATAGGTGTGGAAGATGCTGTGGGTTTGATAGTTAACGGCTATGCCAAAGAGGTGATGGACAAACTGCCGATGGAGTTTGCGGTGGAGGCGCAGAAGCTGTTGCAAGTGTCGCTGGAAGGCTCGGTAGGATAAACCGAAAAGAAAAAGACATACGTTCAAGGCGTGTGTCTTTTTTATATGAAGTCGCAATACCGGTTTGTGCTAAACCCAACTTTGAAAATATCGGCGGCATTTCCGTATAAAGCATTCCGGTATTACGAACCACAAAATCAACTTTCGGCGGCAAAGGTAGAAATAAAAATTGGAACGAGCAAGCATTTTTAAGAAAAAAGTGCGTTTTTTTACGAATAGCTTGTAATTGAGCGAGATCTGCGTTTTTTGGCATATTTTTTGCAAGTTACAAAACAATGTGCGCCACTCTCGCGCCATTCTCGCGCCACTCCGAGGAAGAAAAAAGCGGTGCGCACAACGCACCGCCTAATCGCCAATAAGCAATTATTTTATTTCTTAGCCACTAGGGCACGATTACTTCTTGCCCATGCAGAGTATAGGTCTTCTCGCCGCGTTGGATGAGGATCTGTCCGTCGCGGAGAAGCTTTGTACATTGTACATTGTTGGTTTGTACATCGTCGATGCTTTGCGGAGCATTGGAGATGCCTTGGATATCAAATTCGCTCCAATATTGGTCGCCCTTATACGCATCTACACACTCATCCGGCACATAAACAGGTATTTGGCGCTTGACATCAAAGAAAGTCTTCGCTTGGATAGTTGGCGGAGTGGTTGACTTAACGATGATCTTGTTCAACTTGCCACAGAGAGCAAAGCAGTTGTCGCCGATGGAGTGAACAGACGACGGCAAAACGAGGTTCTCAAGATAGGTGCAGCCATAGAACGCGCCATCGCCCACTTCTTCAACGCCTTCCGGCAATGTCAAGTTCTGCAACTCATGTGCATTATAGAATGCCCAGTTGCCGATTTTCTTCAGTTGGCTGGTTGCAGCAGGCGCATTAAAACGTCCCGGTGCCGGCGAAGATGCGCCGCCGAAAGTAATGGACTTCAGACTGCGACAATCTTCGAACGCGCGATCATCTATTTCCGTAACGGAAGCGGGAATATCGATAGATTCCAGTTTGACGCACTCCGCAACAGATTTATAGCCGACATGTGTTAAGTTGGCAGGCAGTTTGAGCGTCTGTAGGTTGTAGAACTCGTTGAATGCTTCATCCAAAAGATCTGTGTGAGTAGTCGCTGCCAAATCTATGGATTTGAGGGTTTTGCGCGATTGATTGATTACCCACAATGCATTCTCGGACAATTCTCCATTTGTTACTTCTACTGAATCTAACTTCTGCGGAAAGTGTGATGGATAACTTGTATATTCGCTATGAATATCAAAGATACAAGCAGGTGCAGAAATGAATTTCAATGCGGTGGAATTTGAAAACATGCAGTCAGATCCTTCTTCTCCTTTTACTTTTACTACTTGGATATCTTTATTCAGTACTTTTAGGGCCTTTAGGCTTTCGCAATAACTGAATGCGTCATATCCAATCCTTGTTACACTTTCCGGAACAATTACACTCGTTAGACTAGAGCAACTATAGAAAGCAGAACCAGCAACTTGTTTGATGCCGTCTGGAATAGTATATGCTCCGCTATACGATTTAGGCATATATCCAAAACAATTGGCATTATAAACAGGTGATGTCAAGCCAGTGCAATTAGAGAAAGCACCAGTACCAATGCTAGTGACGCTATTTGGAATAGTAACAGATGTCATACTGGAGCAACCAGAGAAAGCACCAGTACCAATGCTAGTGACGCTTTCGCCAATGATATATTCTTGAACTTGCGCTCCGAATATATAACCTACACGATTATAGTATCCACGATTATTAAGAACCTCATTAGAATTAATAGTTACAGATGTCAAACCGGAGCAACCAGAGAAAGCATCTTCTCCAATGCTTGTGACACTATTAGGAATGGTTATTTTAGTAAGATTAGAGCAACCATAGAAAGCATAGGATCCAATGTTTGTGACAGAATCTCCTATAACATACTCCTTAACTTGAGTGCCAAATATAGATTTTAAAGAGTGATTATAATTATTAAAATATTGATTAGCGATGGTATTTGAATTAAGAGTAATAGTCGTAAGAAGGTTACAACCATCGAAAGCATTATTTCCAATACTTATGACGCTATTGGGAATAGTAATACTCGTCAGACCAGAGCAACCAGAGAAAGCATCTTCTCCAATACTCTCAATACCATCCGGCAAAGTATAAGCACCGGAATAGGAAGTAGGCATATAAGCGAAGACATGATTATTATAAACAGGAATCATCCAACCAGAGAAAGCATATTTTCCAATGCTTGTTACGCTATTAGGAATAGCTATACTCGTTACACCGGAGCAACCATAGAAAGCTCTCTCTCCAATGCTAGTGACGCTATTGGGAATAGTCACACTCGTTAAACCAGAGCAACCAGAGAAAGCATTATCTCCAATGCTTGTGACGCTATTAGGAATAGTGATACTCGTTAGATTAGAGCAACCATAGAAAGCACCATATCCAATGCTTGTAACGCTATAATCAAACGACTGATAAGTAACGGAAGACGGGATGGTTACATTGCCAGTACAGACCGAAGAATAACTTACAATGGCAGTCAAACTATCGCTTAGATTATAATACATATTTCCTATTTTAACATCATACAAATTTATCGGTGTTCCAATAGATACAATGTTTGAGAACCAGTTCCAACCTGTTGATTGATACAGACTTACGCTTGGCTCAGGTACAAGCAAAGGTATGTCGTGAGCAAGCCCATTTGCATATGGAGAATCTGAATAATTAAAGACAGTATTATTCTCTAATTCCGGAGGAGTAACCGCCAAGCATGTAATATACTTTAACCCAGTACAACCGGAGAAAGCATGTTCCTTGATGCTCGTTACACTACTTGGAATGGTTATGGTTTTTAAATGTGAACAATTACAAAAAGCATAGCCATTAATATTAGCGACCTTGTCTTTTAATGTAATAGAGTTTAAGTTGGAGCACCCATTGAAGGCACTCCCGCCAATAGTTTTGATATTCGCGGGAAGATCAATGTTTTCAAGTGATGAGCACTCACGAAACATGCGTCTTTTAATGCTTGTAATATTCTGTGAAAGAGTAACAGATCGTAATGATGAGCAGTTCTCAAATACGCAATCACCAAAGTTAGTTACACTATTGGGGATAATAACTTCCGTCAACGCCAAACAACCATAGAAAGCATATTCTCCAACATTAGTAACACTATAGGTTGTTCCATTGTATACAACAGAAGATGGAATAGTGATACTACCGCTATATCTGTC
>JAEEHO010000084.1 GCA_016280845.1 Paludibacteraceae bacterium
ATATCAACGAAAAGAATCAAACTCCAATATTCAGCCCGCGTAGCGCGTCCGCTGAATGTGGCACACTTTTTGATAAGAGACGTATGTATGATTTGAGATAAAGACATCATAGACAGCGAAGAGTAAAACTTAATAATTACGGGTGCAAAGATAGCAAATAAAGGCGAATGGCGAAAGGCAAATGACGAATGGAATACGTTTTTCTCAGAAAAAACTCGTTTTTAAACGATAAAATACGCGCGCGCTTGCATATGTCAAAAAAATGTTGTACCTTTGCGCGCTTTTTTGGTATAGAAGCATCTATAGACGTTTGACCGGAAGGTATAGACATATAATCTGGTTGTTTTTCCTGCTCTGCTCCGTTTCGGTGTGGGGACAGGTTGCCCCTATCTCTGAAACGCCCGTTGCGGCTCATGAGGTAGGACTAAAAGCAGATACCACCGTGAACGACCATGAAGACCTCAAAAACAGTAAGGACTCCGTTGCTACTGACACGGCAGCTATAGACACTACGGCTAGTGGAAGCAGCACACAGCAACGATTGCCGCAGAAGAAGAGCGAGTTGAAAGCACCGATACACTATGAGGCCAAAGACTCGATGGTCATGATGCGCGACGGAACGGCTTATCTGCACGGAAGCGGAGACCTGAAATACGAGAACATGGAATTGTCGAGCGAGTATATACGTGTCAATATGGACAGTAGCCAAATCTATGCGCAAGGCGTGTACGACTCGCTGAATAACGAATGGAAAGGTAGGCCTGTCTTCAAGGACGGCAAAGATGAATACCAGACCAACGAGATTACCTATAACATCAAGACGCAAAAGGGTTATATCCGTCATGTGGTAACGCAGCAGGGCGAAGGATACATCATCGCCGACCGCACGAAGAAAGTGGGAGACGATGTGCTCATGATGGCCGGCGGTCAGTATACGACCTGCGACGATCACGAGCACCCGCACTTCTATCTGAAACTGACCAAAGCGAAAGTCAAACCGGGCGAATATATTGCTGCGGGTCCTGCGTATCTGGTGGTGGGAGATGTGCCGCTGCCTTTGGCTGTGCCGTTCGGATTCTTCCCGTTCACAGATTCATATTCGAGCGGTCTGATCATGCCTAACTTCGGCGATGACTATAGCCGCGGTTTGTATCTGCAAGGTCTGGGATATTACTTCGCGTTGTGCGACTACGCGGATCTGCAAGTGACGGGCGATATATACACACGCGGAACATGGGCCATCAAAGCCGAATCGAAATATGCGTGGCGCTACCATTTCTCGGGAAATCTGAGTATCAATTACCGCAATGATGTGACGAGCGAGAAAGGCATGCCTGACTACGCCGTCAACAAGAACTTCAGCATCAACTGGACACACTCGCAAGACGCGAAGTTCAACCCCTACTCCACTTTCTCGGCAAACGTTAACTTCGCGACAAGCGGTTTCAACCGCAGCAACATCAACAACTACTTCAACACCAACTATGCACAGAATACCACACATAGCTCAATCAACTATACCCAGCGTTTTCCGGACAGCCCGTGGAGCATAAACATGAATGCCAGCATGTCACAAAGTGCGCGCGATTCGCTTTGGTCACTCACGGTGCCTCAGTTGACCGTTAACATGAGTAGTATCTATCCGTTCAAGATAGCACGCGATGCCATTTTGAAGCGCTCAGGCAAAGTGCGTACAGGCAAAGAAAAATGGTACGAGAAGATCAAGATAAGTTATTCGATGGACGGCAAGATTGCTGTCAACAACATCAAGGAGAAAGACTTTAAGACCACCAACTTCTTGCGCGACTGGCAAACGGGAATCAAGCACTCGATGCCTATCAACGCCAGCTTCATGTTGTTCAAGTACATCAGCATAACGCCGAGTATCAACATGACAGACCGCATGTATTTCACTCGCGTGGATCGCAATTGGGACAACGAACAGCAGCAACTACGCATGGATACTACCAACGGATTCTACAATGTGTTTGACTTCAACACCAGCATTAGCATGAGTACGAAGATTTACGGATTCTTCACACCGCTGAAGAGTTTGTTTCCAAAAAGCAAAGTGGACAAATTCCGTTGGGTGATGTCACCAAGTCTCGGTTTCTCGTACCACCCTGACTTTTCTAAAGAAGGCTGGGGATACTACGGCAGGTACGACGAGCCGATTTACAACGGAACAGACCCGAACACAGGACGCAAGATACAGAAGCATGACGACATGGGCAATCCGATATACAAACACACGGTTTATCCACGCTTCCCGAACTCCATGTACGGTGTACCTAGCCAAGGAGATGCTGCTTCCTTGAATTTCAGATTGGACAACAACCTGGAAGTGAAGGTGGTTAACTCCAAAGACACAACAGGCAAGAATCCGTACAAGGTGATCAGTCTGATTGACAACTTCAGCATTAGCAGCAGTTATAACTTCATAGCCGACAGCATGAGATGGAGTCCTTTTCAGGTGAGCCTGCGACTGAAGTTCCCGAAACTGAACAACTACAGTCTGAGCCTCAACACTTCGTTGGATCCCTACATGTATGAAAAGGTGGGATCCGAAATAAAACGAACCGACAAACAATATTGGAACTACGGCAGATTCCCGTTGTGGAGCGGTTTGCGTTGGAATTTCAGTTACACCATCAGCGACCAGACCATCAAGAAATGGAAAGAAAATGCTGCGAAACGGAGAGGAGAAAAGGTTGATAGTGGCGAAGGAACGAATGACGCAGGGATGAACGATGGCGATGACAACAACCTGAACGCCATAGAGAAAGGCGATGACGGACTGGATAAAAATGCCAAACTGAACAGTAGCCGCAGTAAGAGCGAGGCAAAAGTGGATGATGGATACGTCCAAACGGAATTCCCGTGGAGCATAAGTATCAACTATTCGATAGCCTATGAGCGGAAAGGAAGTGGATATCATAGCCAAACGTCCACCTACATAGGACCGGACCGAAGTCTGCATGGAACAAAGATTGAGCACTATTACCCCGATTTCGGAATAACCAACAGCCTGAGTCTGAACGGTAATATCGGTCTGGGAAAGGGATGGAAAGTGAGTGCAGCGATGACTTATGACTTCTATGTAAAAAAAGTAACCAACTTGCAGTTCAACGTCAGTCGCGACCTGCACTGCTGGAACATGACGGCAAGTATCAACCCGATTGGTCCGTGCAAGAATTACACGTTCCATATCGGTGTAAACGCCTCGATGCTGAAAGACCTGAAGTACGATAAGAACAGCACCCAGAGCACAAATGCTCGTGTTGAATGGTGGTAATGTGTAATATTAACAATCGATAGTATAATCGCAAATAAAAATATGAAAATCGAGAATCTGAAAGTAGTGAAAGCCACTTATGACTTGTACATCAAGGATGAGGAAGGCAAAGAAGAGTTGATGGAACGTGCAACGGAAGAAACTCCGCTGGTATGGTGCCAGGGTGAAGGAATGATGCTTCCTGCGTTCGAGTCTGCCATGGCAGGTAAAGAAGCCGGTGACAGTTTCGACTTTG
>JAEEHO010000085.1 GCA_016280845.1 Paludibacteraceae bacterium
CTATTGAAATTACGCAACAACGACACCGGTGTTCGAGTAAAGTATAAGCAACGTAATTTTATATTGCGGGGCTATGTTAACAACAAATACACAATAATTCATATGGCACACAGGCACAATCGAAAAATTGACGTTATATCAGGCAAGACACTCGCGACAAGATATGATTAAGAGAGGCTTTGCATTATTATCTCTCGTTGAAAAAAAATGATTTACCACAAAAATACCACATTTGGCGAGAAGTTGGCTCATAACACCAGAATAAGGCTGCTGTGCTACACGCATTTGCGAAAAAGCCCACTTACGTGAGTGGTAGGAGCGTCAACCTCACTTGGTACTCCCGTCGCTCACACAGATCAGGATAGCAGTTATTGCGCAAACGCCTTAAGCCGCAAAACAACAAAAGTACTCATATTCCGAAAATGTCCCTGTAGCTTGGATAGCCGCAGGGACAATATTTATTGCCCTTGGCAGAGAAATACAGTCCGACGCAATACGCGCACAGCTCGAACAAGCTTGACGAAATCGCAAAAATGTGGTATAATATAGGGTGAAGGGGAGTGATTCGGAAATGGAAAACGATAAGTCAACTTCCGTTGAACAAGACATATCCAGTGCAATCAACATGGGCAGAAAAACCGCAGATGCTGCACGAAATATATCCCGCGCAGCAAATAATCTGCGGACTGCTAAAACAGCGACGACAGCCGCAAAGGTTGCGGGGCACTCAGCAACAGGTAATGTCGTGGGTGCAGTCATGGCACTGTTAAAAGATGAAAAAGTGAGAAAAACAGCGGTTGTCATCATACTGCTGCCTGCAATACTGTTGACATCCGTTCTCGTTATATGCATGTACGCGCTGCCGACTGCAATTTATGAAACGGTCAGTTCTTTTTTTGCGGAAATTGCAGAACAGTGGGAAGAAGATTACTACGGCAGTACCAGCAGTCCTGTCGTAGCATTTTTGTTGGCATCGACGAGGTTGGAACGAACTTGGGACGCTTTAAAAAGCTTTGTGGCTGACATTTTTGACACAGGCAGTGAGGAAATAGACGGCACAGGCCGTAAGGAAGATGAAATGGAAGCTGCAACGAGTAAAGCGGCAAACAAAAAGTCCCTGCAAAACAAAATAGAGCTTTGCATAAAAAAGGTGAGCGCCCGCGAAGACAATATAGAAAGTGCAATAAATAATGCCAAAGCCTCATTAGAGGAGGAAATACTCGAGAGATATAAAGCGGACAGCGTAGATTTAACCATTAGCATAACAAAAGAAGACTTGACGCAGGAAAGCGCAATAACGCTAATGGCGTTATATACGGTACAGGCGGGCGGGTCTTTGGATAACGTAAGAAAGTCAGACTTGGCAAAATGGCTCGGCTGGAACGGCTTATCTCCCGGAAAGGCATATTTCCAAATTAACGGAGTCGATATAGCTGTACCAAGGTGGCAGGGGACATTTTTGCCTCAATACCTGTACGAACAAAGTAAAGAAGAGAAAAAGTTTTATGGAGAGGAAAAAACGGATTTTGACAAACACAGGGCAGCAGTTGTGGATATTATACCGGTGGTAGAATATACCTCGACGGAGCAGTCCCGCATTGTCAAAACACTGCTTGGAGATACTTTAGCCGTAACTGCAACTATTAACGTAACCATACATCCTCGCTCCGTAACAGGAATATCGCATCTGGCGGGACTATGGGATGGCGCACTGCCGTCGGGTGCAGAAACAGCAGAGGAGGCTGCGGCTTGAGAAAACGAATAATAGCGGTAATTGCTGCTATACTTGCGCTTATGAACACAGCATCAGCAATAGACATACATGACTCATTTGCCCCAGACACCGAAACTGTACAAAGCGGTTTTATAGACACATATGGATGGGATAAAAATAAGATGCAAGCTCACCGCTGGACTGAGGTGGTCGATGGCGAAACAGTAGCCTTTCAACGACTGGCCGGATATCAGGAAAAATATTTGAGAGACCTGATAACCACGACCAAAAAGCAGCTTGGCATTGCGGTATATTCCGGCACCGGCGACAACATGGTAGCTGTAGCCTTGATGGAACTGGATTCTTCAGATAACGCAGAAGACCCGTTAGGCTCCAATAACTGCAAATACAATACATGGTTTTACGGACGTTCCGTAAGAGGTGACGCTTATCAATGGTGTTGTGTTTTCGTTATGTACTGTGCGGCATCATGCGGTTATACGGGCACCGGAAGTAAAGACGATGATTTACTGCTCTGGACAGGCTCCTGCACCGAGCTGTATAACGATACAGTACGCAAAGGCATGATATCCTACGGATATAACGACACGATAGCAGGCGGCGGCTCATATGCGCCAATGCCGGGCGATTTGATGTTTTTCAAGGACGAGTCTGGAAGCGGTTATGGACATATAGGAATAGTGTGTGAATCAGCCGACAACGGCTGGTATATTGTAGAAGGCAACTCAAATAACAGAGTACAGCGGAATTATTACGGCAGTACATCGACTTCCTACCGAGTCCGTCAAGGCCGCATCGTACATATAGATTATCCGGATCAGGAAAGCGCGAGCATAAACGAAAGCAATGTGTGGAATTATCTCACTAATAATATAGGTTTTGATAAAGCACTTGCGAGCGGCATGATGGGATATATGTACGCAGCATCTAACATGATGCCCGGCTATGGAGCGACAGAAACCGATAACTATGATGAATCCATTGGCTTGATGGGCTGGCACAACGAGAGACACGACATTGAACCTCGTACATTAATGATAGCGGCGGAAGACGACTATGTAATGCACGACGGGTACGACTATTGCAATTTCGTTAATTATTGCACTAAGCATAAAATATCTCCAGCCGCTCTCAACTCGCAGCTCGCGTATATAAAATACACGAAGAATCAATACAGAAAATATGCCGGAGCGCCGGATATAGCCGCCAGCGCAGCACAGGTGGCAAGGCAGATATACGAGGATTATCCACTGCCTAATGCATCGAAGGGAGATTGTGCCGGTAAAGCTGTTAGGGTATATGGGCGAAACGTAACTTGACAAAATACAAAATTTGTGGTATAATATATATATCCTCATGAGAGGCACGGTTGATTGCCCAACCGAAGCTGCCGGTTAATAGCGCCTATGGTGCTACGGCAGTAAAAGAGCGCAGGAAAACAGTTAGTGCCGTTTTTGGAGAAGCTGTCTACTGTGTTCAACACGAACTGCATAAACGGGTTGCTCGTACTTTGTGCAGCTTTGCCGTCGCAACCCGCACGCGGTGTGTGGAGACAAAGTATCAAACACGATAATCGCAACTATCGCAAACAGCCGCAACCTACACGCGGCACGTGGAGGCAGGTGTGAAAGCGTAGCGTACAACGGCTTTGCGCCGTAGAAGAGATTGAATCCGGATTATAAAAGTGGTACAATGCAGACAAGAATCATCGAAAGGAGATCTGAATTTGTGAGAAAGGCCAAAAGAATAGTGTCTCTCATGGCGGCTCTGGCACTTGTATACTCATTAAGTGCAAACTCCATGGCATACATGCGCGAATCGCTTTTTAAGGACAACCCTGATATGGTAGATGTCCGCGTTAACGGCGTCGTGACTGAATTTCCGGACGCAAAGCCCTACATCGACGAAAACGATAGAACACTCATCCCGCTGCGCTTTGTATCCGAAGCACTCGGTGCTGACGTAAGTTGGAACCAGCAGCACAAGATAGCGTCTGTAGAAAAGAACGGCATCCGTTGTGACATTACCATCGGCAGCAAGGCTATGGCTGTCACACAAAACGGCAAGACATCTACCGTTATGATGGATACACAGGCAGTACTGAAGGACAGTAGAACCTTCGTTCCTATTCGCTACGTAGCTGAAGCTCTCGGCGCGTACGTTGATTACGCGAACTACTGGAAGATGGTCGGCATCTGGCAGGATGTGCTCAGTCCAAAGCAGATAGAGATGCTTCAGAGTTATCCCTTCGATGATCCGATGACAACGCTTACGGCATCACGTCCGAGTGCGGATATAGCGAGCAACTATGACAAATACATCGACGAAACATCCACATTCGGTTATAGTCGAGCGATTAGGCGTTACGGCCCTGACCGCGATAAAAGCGGCTTCAAAACGTTTGCAGATGCGAGAGAACATTTGTATTGGAGCTGCGGGTATGGAGACGGATGTGGTGGTCCCAAAATATACTCAACAAAGTATCCATATCTTGGAGTTAAAAACAACCAGAATGTTTATGATTTCTTCAAGGACCTGTATGATGACGTTGAGGCACGTATTGAACACTTTAAAGAACTCAATATGGGCCCTCTGGAATTTTATACCGATCAGTCTTGTATGTTCCAACCCGACGACGACGACGACGCTATAGTCATCAGAGGCATTCTAAAATACCAAGGAGCGTTCACAACCAAGCTTGATGGATTACCGCTTGGGATAGATGAAGATAACGACCCTCGTTATCTGAAAGACATAGTGCATTATGTATCTCCGGGCTACAAGTGGCGTGCGGAAATAGACCGCAGCAAGTATGAAGAAGAATACGCAATAGTTGATTTCGTATACTACCTATATCTCGATGGTGTCAGCTATATAACCTCTAATGTCATAAGAGACGGCCTCGACGCAAGTGACGTTTTTATGTGAGCAGAACTACATACTCCCTGCCGGTTGTTCCGGCGGGGAGTATTATTTTTTGCGGGCGCATTGACGCTGTAGCAATATAGTGGTATAATATAGCAAAGCCATACAACGGAAGGAGTGTATATATTTTGCATAGAAGATTCAAAAAAATTATAGTAGCGGGCTGCATAGCGTCTCTGTTCGCTATGAGCACAAACGCACTTGCCATCACTGTACCGGCAAATGCTTCGGCAGCGGATATAGCGAAAGCAATGTCTCAGAACAGTGCAGCTTGGCACGATTCACCACCGAGCGTTCAGGCACAGCTCAATGCAGACAATATAGCACTGGGACAGCAACTTGCTCAATTGACGGGTGGTACGGCATCGTACAATCCAGCCACCGGTACACATACAATCACCAGCGCGGGTGGAGGCGTTGCACTTCAGTCCGGGGCTTGCAATAGCACTCCCGGCGCGGGCGTCACTACAAGCTATAGTAGCTACACGGGTATCCCGGTGCAAAACTACAATCAATTCGATGCAGCAGCATTGGCAGCTGCCATGGCTGCCGGTGCGACATCAGCAGATATACAAAACGCCTACAACGGAGCAGGAGATAAAGTAGCACAGACAAATAACTACAGCGAGGATGTACTTTCTACAGCGGAAAAAGAGGTTAACGTAGCAAAAATCGTACTTGGCCTGTCTGATACAGAAGCTGAAGAATTGCAATCGAAGCTTGTTACTGGAAAAAATGAGTACAACGAAAAGTATAGAGAGTGGATAAGGTTGCGCAACACCAATCCCACCGAAGCCGCAAAGCTGTACGCCGAAATGCAAGAAATCAATAATCAGCAGGAAGCAATTCGCGCAGAGTACGGATATTCCGCCAACGTGGACGGCCACTCTGACGGCGGCGGTGTTAATATCCTCGACTCTGCATACGCATCTACAATTGGCTATGTTGTCGGTGGCGGCACAGGCACTTACACTTTGCATGACCCAGTACATTACGAATCAATCCCCGGAACAACACGTCCGGGGGACTATAACACTGACACCGGCGTATACGAACCAGTCAACGGCACGTTTACGCTAACAGTAAGCTCCGGCAGCGGCGGCAGCATCTCCCCGAGCGGTACAATAACCGTAGACAAGGGCAGCAACAAGACCTTTACTATTACGCCGGATAAGAACTACGCTCTCGACACTCTTAAGGTGGACGGTTCCGCTGTGACTGTGAGCGGCAACACCTATACACTAAGCAACATTCAGGCGGCACATACTATTAGAGCCACATTTAAGCAGGCGAGCAAATTCGACGTAGATTTTGACGACGGTACACCCGTCACGGACCGCAACGGCAACGACCTCACCGCGAGACACGCCAGCATCAAGAGCGGCTACGGTGTATTCCTGCACATCCCGGTAAGTGAGATGGTAAACCTCGAAGAAACACCCAAAGCTACAATGAAGGCGACGTTCTTTAAAGACAAGAACGCTGAGCACGAACTCGTGTTCGTCAGCAGCGGCAGCAGCGGATACTTCGAGCTTCCGGTAAACCCCGAGAGCCCGACAGGTGCAAAATGTGCTTATATACCCGTAAGCGCAAAGGACAAAAAGTACGACATCGCCGTAACCGTCACGGCGAAGGGCGTTGACGGCAATAGCTACAGCCTTACGCACACATACACTATCGAGGTCAAGGGCAGCATGTATGACGACGTACAGTTCTCTTGATAGTGCAAACACTTGACGACACGGTGAGATAGTGGTATAATGTAGTTATACCACAAGAAGTAGAGCAGGCTCTTAATGAGGCTGCTCTTTTTCTTTTGAGGAAAATAAATAAGGCTTAAGACCACACTCGTTGATGTGGCAGCCGAAAGGAGAACAATGAATATGGGGAATAATTTTCCTAAAAAAAGAATTGTGGAGTCTCTCCGCAAAATGTATCCCGTTGGGTGTCGAGTAGCGCTTGTCCGCATGGACGACTCGCAGGCACCTCCTGTTGGGACAGAAGGAACCGTGACCGGTGTTGATGACATCGGCTCCATCATGGTTAAGTGGGACAACGGCAGCAGGCTTAACGTTGTTTACGGCGAGGACGAATGCCAGCGTCTAATCAGCCGGGAAATGCTCAGAGAGGCTCTCCAAGAAGGCTATATATGGATAGAGAATAGCCGATACGAGGACGGACTGTACTGCTCCGTGTACGGTGAGTGTTCCAGCGTTATATTATCCGTTTCGCTAAGAGACGAAAAAGCAGGTCAGATGTCTGCGCGTGAGTATATCGAGAGCGTTCCACGCAAGGATATCGTAGAATCGATCTACAACTCACTGAAAAGCGCAGATTACTGTTCGTGGGCTGTGTATTTTCTCTTTCATGCAGACTTTACCAGTCTGCGGCACGAAATACGCGGATTGAATGAGGGTGACATTTTCTTTGTTCACGGCGTAGAGCACACCGCAAGCTGCGATGCTCATCCAAGTGGAGATGCGAGCTGTACCGGTTATATCGTCTACGACGAGCTTGGACAGAGCTATTTCGAGTGTGATTTTCCCGAATATTATGGAGAGACTCGGAAGAAATAATAAAGGAAAGAAGAAAAAGAAATGGCCAACACGAGATTTAAGGAAATTCTTGAGCACGGCTATACCAAAAACACAAGCGGCAGAGAGATATACACCCTTTGCGCAATCGAGGACAGCGAGCTCATAGAGCTCTGCAACATCTGCAACGACTGGAGCGACATCTCAGATGTTCGCTACGGCGAAGAATGCAGAACCATAGCCGACGAGCTCTTCCGTCGCGCCAACATTTTGGACGACAGTTTTGTACCCAGCGACGACTTCGAGGCCGACATAGACCGCGCCATCGACATTTTAAGGAGTAGGTAATGGATGTTATGAGTAATACAAATACCAGTACGAAGTTTACAGCTTTTGAGGACAACGGCGGCGGCATCGCGCTTTTTATCCTCGACGACAACGGTAATGCCATCGCAGGCTTTGGCAATTTCGAGCATCAGCGTGGCAGCCTTAAAGAGGCTATTGCCGACATCAACGATTATCGCAGCTTCGGCGGCGACTTCGGAGGCGACATCGAGATGCCGATGTTCGTTATGTATGACAATGATGGTTGCTTATGTCTCTCGGATCGCGAGATGACTATCGACGAGCTTTATCGCCGCTGGGCAGACGACGAGACCAACACCATGATTGCATGGAGCGATGGTAAGGACGTCAGTTACTGCGAGGTAGAGCGTATGGGCTTCGCCGCCCGCCTCGCGCTCGACATCAAAGAGGATAATTAACAGCGGCAAACGCGAAAGGAGAAAGCAATGTCTATTTGGACACACGTAAACACTGTCTTTAGAATAGACAGTGTATATCCTCACTTAGAGGAAAAAAATAAAATCAAACGAATTATCGGCAAAACCTGCATCGCTTCTTCACCGGCTGAGGAATGGGAAAAGCTCCGCGAGCATCCGGAAGAATATTCGCCGAGAGGCAGCGAAGGCACCTTACAAATGGCCATGTGGGAAAATCCCAATAGGCACTGCACGGCAGCCTACGTTGTAACCGTTTTTGGAGATCTCAGAGATGTAGATCTTTGCCAAAAAGTAGAGCAAGACAAAATAATATCATGGTTCATGCGTTGCTGCAAGGAACTGGATATTCGTCAGGCAACAATGACCGCAGAATGTGACTCAGGAGTAATCATTGTTGCAAATCCGAATAACAACAACGGCACCCCATACGTTGAATCCCCAAGTGTACAGATATATTACCAAAAAAAGAATGCAGCCTACTGTGACTGAAATTGCTCAGTCGCAACAGCAAAGCCCGGTCGTTGACCGGGCTTTTGCTTTTTTACAGCAGCGAGCCGGAAGTACCCAAGCATTTATTGAAACGCGATGCAATCCTCCTGACTTTAGCCGTGGGGAGCATCAG
>JAEEHO010000086.1 GCA_016280845.1 Paludibacteraceae bacterium
ATAATTATCGTAGAAAATGCGTTCGCTTAGATAGTATAAACCAATTGGAAAACCTGCAGGAACTGGAAAAAAGTGATATTAATAGAATAAAATTCTATTTATGCTTTGATAATTGAAAAAAAAGTATTACCTTTGCAGCCGATTTTATTTATATTGCCAGATTATGAGACGAAATATAGCTATTATTGCCGGAGGAGACAGTAGCGAATATGAGGTATCGCTGCGTTCGGCCGCCGGATTGTATTCCTTCATGGACAAAGAGCGTTATGCGCTCACTATTGTGCGTTTGCACGGTGCAGACTGGCAAGCGATTACGGCCTATAACGGCACGAACGCTGAGGTGCTGACAGAGAAAGGTGTTGCTATCGACAAGAATGATTTCTCGTACACGGAGAACGGCCAAAAACATACGTTCGACTTCGCGTACATTACCATCCACGGCACACCGGGCGAAAACGGTATCTTGCAAGGATACCTGGACATGATAGGCATGCCCTATTCATGTTGCGGTGTGCTCGCGGCGGCCATGACGTTCAATAAGTATGCCTGCAATCACTACCTCGCCGGATTTGGAATACAAATAGCCAACAGCATTCTGTTGCGCAAGACGGATTGGGAGAAGGCGGATTGCGAGAAGGGAAAAATAGAGAGCCGCATTGTCAGCGAGATAGGTTTGCCGTGCTTCATCAAGAGCAATGTGGGCGGATCGTCGTTCGGTTGTACCAAAGCCAAGACTCCGGATTCCGTTATCCCGGCCATCGAACGTGCGTTCAAGGAAGGTGACGAGGTGATTTGCGAGTCGTATATGAAGGGAACGGAAGTAACCTGCGGCGTATATAAGACCAAGAACAAAGCCATCGCTTTCCCGATAACGGAGGTGGTAACCAAGAATGAGTTCTTTGATTATGATGCCAAGTATCGCGGTCAGGTGGATGAGATCACACCGGCACGCATACCGGACGCTGTGCGTGATGCTATTCAGACTGAGACACTGCGCATCTACGATATCTTGGGTTGCCAGGGAATCATTCGTGTGGATTGGATCATAACGAGTGAGGACGGCGAACTGAAGAGCGAAAACATCCACTTGCTGGAAGTGAATACGACGCCGGGTATGACGGCCACCAGTTTCATTCCGCAGCAGGTTCGCGCGGCCGGACTGGACATCAAGGATGTGATGACGGATATAATAGAGGATCACTTTAATCTATGAATTTATGCTTGATATCAACAAAGAAATAGAGAAACTGGATTGGCAGAAGGAGCCGCGAGGCCTGTATGAACCGATTGAGTATACTTTGGCATCGGGTGGCAAACGTCTGCGTCCGACCTTAGCACTCATTGCAGCGCAAGTGATTGCTAACGGAGCTGCGCTCGATGAGGTTGTTCCTGCTGCGTTGGCGCTGGAGGTGTTTCATAACTTCACACTGCTGCACGACGATGTTATGGATCGTGCTCACGTGCGCCGTGGTCGCGAGACTGTGCATGTCAAATGGAACGACAATACGGCTATTCTCTCGGGCGACCAAATGTTGATTGAGGCATACAAACTGCTGAGTGATGTACCGGCCGACAAACTGCCGAAGGTGCTGAAATGGTTCAACGAGATGGCTACGGGCATCTGCGAAGGACAGCAATATGATGTGGACTTCGAACACATGATTCAAGTCAGCATTGAGGACTATATGAAGATGATCGAGTTGAAAACATCTGTTCTGCTCGCTCACGCTATGCGCATAGGCGGATACATAGCCGGCGCCAACGAGGATCAGCAAGAGGCTCTCTATCAGTTCGGTTTGCATATTGGTCTGGCCTTCCAGATACAAGACGATATATTGGATGTATATGGTGACCCGAAAACATTCGGTAAAGCCATCGGTGGTGATATCGTTTGCAACAAGAAGACCCTTATGCTGCTCACAGCTATGGAGACCGCTTCGCCGGAAGATAAGACGGAATTGCTGCAATGGCTGATGACTACAGACCGCAATGAGGAGAAAATAGCGGCTGTAACGGAACTATATACTCGACTTAGCATTCGCGAGAAATGCGAGGCTATCATGGAGCAAGAGACAGCCAAGGCACTGGAGCAACTGGACAAACTGCCACAGAATGAAGCCGCAGGGCGTCTGCGCGACATGGCCGAGCAATTGGCTACACGTACACGATAAAACTACCTACTGCACAACTTAATCATTTAATCCATAAATACTATGCCATACCGAAGACTACCTAACACGGATCAGGCTCGACTGCATGCACTGCACGATGCGGTTAGCCGTGCGCAAGAGGCGGACTTCTCAGAACAAGTGCTGCCTTACAAGTTGCTGAGTGAGATTCAGCGCTTCATGGTGCCTTTTGAGAATGCCGTGATGCAATCCAAAGACAACTATGAAACCAAGGTTAATGCTAACAAGCAATACCGACATGTTGTGCAGAATGCGCGAATGTATATCTCACACTTCATCCAGGTTCTCAATCTGGCTGTTATACGAGGTGAGATCAAGAGAGAACAGAAACTGATGTACGGACTCGATCCGCACGCACATATAGTGCCCGACTTGGCCTCAGAGGAGAATCTGCTCGAGTGGGGAAAGAAGATTATTGAGGGCGAACAGAAACGCATGGCTAATGGCGGATTCCCTATATATAATCCTGCCATCAACAAGGTGAAGGTGCATTATGACATCTTTTGTGACCACCAGCGCCAGCACGTCTTTCATGTGCAGAATACAGAGCGTGTGCAGGGAGACCTGGAACCGCTGCGCAAGAAAGCCGACGCACTCATACTGGAGATATGGAATCAGGTAGAGCAGTATTACAGCGATTTGCTGCCGTATGATAGGATGATAAAGTGTCAGCTCTACGGCGTCATATATTATTATCGTAAGGGTGAGAAAAAACTCTCCGCCGAGAGCGACAGAGAGTTACAACGAATGCGCGAGATACAACCGACTATCCAATGGTCAGGCGAGGACTAACCACGCGATCCATCTTGATGTCGTGCAGCGTGTGAGGAATATCGTGCTTCTTGAGCTGGAAGGAGTAGCAAATACCAACCTTCGTCGTGAAGTGATATTTCTTCAGAAACTTGTCATAATAACCGCCGCCGCGGCCGATACGATGACAATGCTGATCGAAGATAACACCCGGCACCAGAATCAGATCAATCGAACCTTTGTATTCGGGAGTCTGTGGTTCGGGAACGCCCAAACGGCCCTTGCGCATCATATCTTCACCATCGTATGGACGAACCTCCATACCGCGGCGATGGGTAACAGGAAACAGGAAGGTCTTTTGTCCTTCATACTTAGTGAGCAACGGACGCAGGTCCACCTCGTTGTGAATAGGCCAATAGAGCATAACGGTCTTCGCCTCATGGAAAGCAGACATCTGCTCCAACTGAGCAATCACCTTGTCCGACTCCGTGCGCACTTCCTCCGGAGTCATGATACGACGCTGTTGCTCCACGATACCGCGCATTGCCATCTGTTCCTTGCGAGCACGAACCCAAGGCAGACTCTCTACGAAATCATGAATTTGTGATTCAAACAACATAGTATTGACGTTTTTTAAGTTTCGTGCTGCAAAAGTAATACAAAAATTTGGAATGTACAAGATTTTTGAGAAAAAAATGACATATTGCCCATTTTAGATAGAATGAAACGATTTATATACATATTTATTAGTCTGTTAACTATTTCGTTGGCTGCCTGCAATGGTAACAAGGAGACTGTGATCAAATCTTCTGTAGCGGAATTGACTTCTTTCTCTTTTGCCAACAATGACTCTATGCCCGGATTGGCTGCTGCTGTCTTCACGGTTGAAGAACGAATAGACACAGGTTTGGTATGGAACAAAGACTCCATGCTTTATGGTACCAGATTGGATTCTGTAGTGCCGAAATTCACTTTTGCCGCTACACCGGGTTCGGCAACTATTTATACGCCGACTGACAGTATTCCGCTCTCCGGCAACGATACCGTCGATTTTTCGCGTGGTCCGATTTATCTGTCCGTTACTTCGCAGGATGGAAATAATACCAAAGTATATGAGATCCGTCCTACGGTGCATCAGGTGGATCCGGACTTGTACAAATGGACTCAACTCACTTCCGGTATCTATACTGCCGACGAGAGCGAGCAGCGCGTAGTCGAATTGGGCGCTAACTTTGTTATGATCAAGAGTAATGGCTTTGCGCTCCATGCTTATTCGTCGGCTGATGCAGTCAGTTGGACCGATCTGGGCGAACCTGCAGGTCTGCCTGCCGGCACCAAGGTGCGTCAGATCATCAGTGACGGCGCAACGCTCTATTATGGCGACGGTGCTACGGTCTATACTTCCGCTGATGCGCAGACATGGACTGCCAATACGGTTGCTTACTCTGTTGTGACCATGCTGCTCTATTGGAACGAACTGGTATGGGCATTGGTGAACAACAGTGGTAATTATGAGCTGGCATATCTCGAGAACAATGCACTCACGCTGAGCGGACTCAAGCCGGACAACCGTTTTCCTGTCAGCGATTTTGCAACGGTCACATTCCAAAGCCCCAGTTTGCGCGATAGAGCAATCATTATCGGTGGTTTTGCCGATAACGGTCAATCGCTCAATACACGTTGGAACCTCGAGTATTCGCGCCACACGTCGGAGAATAACGGCTATCGCCTGCAGGAGTTCTCTATTGATCGCCCGTCTTTCACTACGTTGACAGGCATATCCGTCATTTCCTACAACGACCAACTGCTTATGTTTGGTGGTGTGGATGCCGATATGACGTATTTCGGCCGTAATATACTGATCTCTGTTGATGAAGGACTCAACTGGGTTGAGGCCGATACGGCCAAGAACCAACTGCCCGAAGTTTATCAGGCGCGCCAGAAACAGACGGCCATCGTTCGCAATAATTACATCTATCTCTTTGGAGGTCAAGACGCCACCACTACCTATAGCGATGTTTATCGCGGACGGCTTAACTCGATTGATTGGGAGTGACATAATCCCGTGATTTAGAAAATACAATAATTAAAACAACTAAATATTACACGTATGAAAATCAGTAATTACAATTTCGCCGGTAAGAAGGCGATTGTTCGTGTGGACTTCAATGTTCCATTGGATGAGAATGGTAAAATCACAGATGACACCCGTATCCGTGGTGCTCTTCCTACTCTCAAGCATATCCTTGAGCAAGGTGGCGCGCTCATTATCATGAGCCATATGGGCAAGCCGAAAGGCAAAGTGCAGGCTAAGCTCAGCCTCAGTCAGATCGTTGATGCAGTGAGCGCTGCTCTCGGTCGTCCTGTTCAGTTCGCAGAGGACTGCGCTAAGGCTCAGGACAAAGCTGCTGCGCTGAAGCCGGGTGAGGTGCTGCTGCTCGAGAACCTCCGTTTCTATCCGGAAGAGGAAGGCAAACCGGTAGGTATCGAGAAAGAGGATCCTGCTTACGAGCCGGCTAAGAAGGAGATGAAAGCTCGTCAGAAAGAATTCGCTAAGGTGCTCGCTTCGTACGCAGACTGCTACGTAATGGACGCCTTCGGTACTGCTCACCGTAAGCACGCTTCTACCGCTGTTATTGCTGATTACTTCAGCGCAGACGACAAGATGCTCGGTTTCCTGATGGAGAAAGAGGTTGCTGCCGTTGACGCAGTGCTGGGCGACATCAAGCGTCCGTTTGTTGCAATCATGGGTGGTTCGAAAGTAAGTTCCAAGATCGGTATCATCGAGAATCTGCTCGGCAAGGTTGACAAACTGATCCTCTGCGGAGGTATGACTTATACTTTCGCTAAGGCTCACGGCGGCGAGATCGGCAATTCGATTGTTGAGCTCGACAAACTGGATGTAGCTCTTGGTGTAGAGGAACTGGCAAAGAAGAACGGCGTTGAACTCGTTCTTGCTCCGGACGCTATCTGCGGCGACAGTTTCAGCAACGATGCTAACCAGAAGATTTGCCCGGCTAACGCTATTCCTGAAGGTTGGGAAGGTATGGATGCAGGTCCTGAGGCACAGAAGAAGTTCGCTGCTGCTATCAAGGGCGCTAAGACTATCCTCTGGAACGGCCCTGCAGGCGTATTCGAGTTTGACAACTTCTGCGCCGGTAGCCGTGCTATCGGTAACGCAATCGCTGAGGCTACCAAAGAAGGTGCTTTCTCGCTCATCGGTGGTGGTGACTCTGTAGCTTGCGTTAACAAGTTCGGCTTGGCTGATCAGGTTTCTTATATCTCTACCGGTGGTGGTGCACTGCTCGAGGCTATCGAGGGCAAAGAACTTCCGGGTGTAGCTGCTATTCAGGGTTAATTAACAGGTATTAATAATAAACCCTCTCATCTGGCTTAGAGGTGCCTTACTTTTTCGGGAGGACAGCTAGCGTAAGCGATAGTCCGACCGAAGAGCGAGGGCATCCAAGGACTTAATGCCGCATAGCGGCAGTCCGTGTCCGAGGATAGCCAGCAGCGAATGGAAGTAGTAGGAAAAATCATACAAGTATTGCCGGAACAGAGTGGAGTAGGCAAGAATGGCAACCCGTGGAAGGTACAGCCGTACGTATTGGAGACACTCGACCAATATCCTCGTAAGGTACATTTCGAAGTATTCGGCGAGGAACGCATCAAGCAGAACCCGTGCGATCTGGATCAACTGGTAACAGTCAGTTTCGACATCGAGAGCCGCGAGTTCAACGGTCGTTGGTACACATCTATCCGTGCATGGCGCATCCAGCAGGGTGATACCACTCAGGCTGCCGCTCAATCGGCTACAGCGCCTATTGCGGCGCCGACAGCCGCTCCTATCGGCAATCAGCAATCACCAATCAACAATGAGCAGCCACTTGCACCGGCTGATCCTTTTGACGCTTCGGCCGGCGACGGTACAAGCGATCTGCCCTTCTAATGCGCAAGGGTATTAAAATAGCGCTATGGACTATTCTGTTGGCGGGCGGCATCATCACATGTGTCGTCCGCTGGCAGGTATGGTTTGGTATGCCCGCAGAACCAGAGTGGACAGGCGATACGCTGTCATATACATTCCGATCGGTATGTGACAGCCAATCCGCAATCGACTATCAGCAATCGTCAATGACTATTCTGGTCTTGGGCGATATACACAATCAACTCAAGCAGGCGGACTATGACACATTGGCTGCGCGTGTTCCCCATGTGGATGTGGTGGCCCAGGCGGGCGACTGGATGGATCGCGGGCAAGAGTATTACCGCCAGCTGTTGTTGCGCGAATGGTCCGGTAGTCAACTGCGCGACAAACCCGTTATTGTCTGTCCGGGCAATCATGAGTATTCCAAGGGCCTTTGTAAAAAACTCTCTCCTGTTTGGATAGAGACATTCGGCGATTCCCAAATAGGTAATAGCCAATCACCGGTGGGCAACAGATTGACTGCCGTGCCGGGTGCAACGTATTATACGGATCTTCCTTTTGTGCGTTTCATCGTCATCGATACCAACCCGTTGGATCGATTGGTTTACCTGACGCGTACGGTCACATGGCTGCGCCAAGCTATGAATACGGCTGAAGGACGTTATACGGTAGTGATGATGCATCATCCGGTTCTTCCGGCCGGCAAGGGCCGTTTTTGTCCGCTCATATATGCCACTTTTCGCTATGCTCTCGGCGCAGCGGATTTGGTCATCTGCGGTCATGATCATAGTTATTTGCGCCGTGCGCCGTTCATCGTGCTCAATACCGCCGGCAAACCCAAAACGCAGCAGACATGCTATTCTGCCGAATGTACTTCGGCTGACCCAGTCTATGGCGTTATAACCATTGACCAATCACCAATGACATTCACCGTCTATCGCATGAGCGACGGATTAGCTATTGACTATCTCCATGTTACACACGACTGATGCTATAGTGCTTGCGCTGCAACCTCAGTCCGACAAAGCTCATCTGCTGCACGCATATACGCGCACGGGCGGGCGCGTCAACTATAAGGTATACGGTCTCGGCAAACATCACTCCGCAGGCATATATACTCCGTTCTCGCTAATCCAGATAACGGCCACCCACACGCCGAATCGTATTCCCTCGGTCAGAGAGGCGGTGCCAATGAGCAAAGAGCAAAGAGCAATCAGTAATCAGATATATAAGCAAACTGTCAGTTTGTTTTTGAGCGAGGTCCTCTTTCGTACCTTGCGCCATCCTATGCCGGATGAGCATCTGTTTGATTTTCTGGAAAATGCTGTCAATCATCTGGCATCTATAGACGAACAAGACCAAGAAGAGATAGCCAATTTTCATATTGTCTTCCTTGTTTCGCTGGCAGCCAAACTCGGTTTCGCTATCGATGAGAACCAACATCCGGAGTTGCTCTGTCTGCCGCAGACACGCGCAGAAAGACAGCAGCAGTTGCTCCGTCTGTGTAATTATTTCGCCGAGCATGTAGAGACTTGGCAACATCCCAAATCGCTCGACGTGCTTACAGAAATCTTTGATTGAGAACTCTATTTTTTAGTCTCGTTTCCTAACAGGAAGATCAGTGGTTCAGGCAGGCGTGCGCGCCAGTCGCTCTCCATGTGCGATTTCCACGGGAAATACCGATAGCAGAAGTGCGCATCGTCCCATCCCGAAGCCCGCAACGTATGGTTGATGGCTTTTTGCGCCTTGTCGTATGTCATATCCACCGTCTGGTCACCTTTGTCCATATAGAGCAATGCCGAATTGGCAGGCAGATGCTCTTTCAGGTAGGTGCGATAGGCTTTTATGCGGTCCTTGTCGGGAACTTGGTCGTCAAAATAGGTCAGTGTGCAGTGGGTGGACATGCAGGCTGCGCCGGCAAAGATATTAGGATATTTGCATAGCGCGTACGATGAAATCAGTCCGCCGCAACTGCTTCCCATGATCCATGTGTGCTCACGTTCCGGATAGGTGGAATAGGCGGAATCGATATAGGGTTTCAGTTCTTCGACTATGAATCGCAGGTAGGCATTGCCTGTGGGTTTGAACGATTTGTATATCGGTTTTCCTTCCGGCAGATACTGCGCTATATCATCCGGGCAGTACTCGCCTGCACGGTTTTTCTCGTTATTGTCTATACCTACGACTATCGTCGGACGAATCCTGCCGAGCCGGATCAGGCTGTCCATCGCTTCGTCCACTCCCCATTCTTGCAGATGCCACACGGCCTTGGCGTCAAACAGCGCCAGACCGTCGTGCATGTAGAGCACGTCATACCGTTTTTGCGGGTCATAGTCCGCCGGCGTCCACACGCGTATCGTACGTGCAGGCACATATTTGGATTGGAAATTGGTGATGTTGTCCAGATGTCCTTTGCTCACTTGTGGTTCACGCCGTGCTTTCACACCAACTACGGCGGCCATAGTTATGGTAATTATTATGAATAAGCGCTTCATAGTCAAACATTTTAGCGTGCAAAGGTACTGCTTTTTTTTGATTTGTGCAAACTTTTTTAACTTTTGTTTGCATTTCTAAAAATATGATACATTTTTCTTAAAAATAGTCCTTCTTTCATTCTTTAGTTCCTTCATTCCTTCATTCTTTAGTTCAGCCATAGTATGTCCTAGACTTTGCAGCGGGTAGTTAGCGGTCAATCAGCCACTCTTGCGCCACTTACAAGCGGTTTACGGCATGAGACTTTAAGACTTTGGGACTTTGCCGAAGAAAGTCTCATAGTCCCAAAGTTCCACTGCAAAAAATTGCAGCAAATTAAAGATGAACTTAGCCAACTAGGTCAAGTTGGTCATGCAAAAAAATGCTTAGGGCAAACGGATGTCAATTTTTATGAAAAATATCTCATTTGTTAAGAATGTACATATTTTTCCTAAATTTATTTGCGTATATGCAATTTTTGTTGTATTTTTGCACCTGAAATTAGAAATTTAGGCAATAGTAAATGTTTAGAATTACCCCCCCCTGTGCGCACAATATTCCTCTGGGTGTTTACCACCTTGTTCTTCAAGTAAACGGTCAAGTTGTTGCAACTAGCAAAATGCTAAAACTATATTGATGATAAGTAATTGTAAAGCAATTTAATTCAACAAACATTATGAAAAAGGTTATTTTGAAGAGTTTGGTGATTGCCATGTTAGCGACATCATTCATTGGATGTGAGAAAAAAGAATCCGATGAGCAAGGCTGCTCGGCTGCCCCATCTGAATTAAAAGTAGAGGGTTCTGTAGCAAACGAGGATAATCAGCCACTTGAATCAATTAAAGTAGTTACAGAACTACAATGTCAAGATGCGGAAAACTATCCATGGTATGGTTATTCCGGTTTCTCTTTTACAGATAGTGAAGGTAACTATAGTTATCCTCATTTAATGAATTGGCGCGTCCAAAAGTGTTCTGAAGTGGTTATTACCGTTGTGGATACATCTGGTGTTTATGAAACACAGGCAAAAACATGTGCAGTGAGGGTTGTTCCGCGTTTTCCTGAAGATTCGACACTCTGTGATTATGTTGATGCGTACGCAACAGCAGATTTCGTTATGAAGAAGAAATAAGTTAACTAAAGGCGAGTCATTAGGTAAAATGATTCGCCTTTTTTGTGTGGCCTAATAACAAATGTAAAGCAGGCAAAATTCTTGAAACAATAATTCAGGATATTTGTACATGTCATAGAAAAATAGTAATTTTGCAGCCGGATTTGCTAGAAACAAACCCGACTGCAAAATGATTGTATTATAACTATAAAAAGCGAATACTTGTCTTTATGTTATTTAACTCAATAGAATTTGCTTTCTTTCTACCTCTTGTCTTCTTGATTTATTGGGCAATAGGTTATGTGAAAATAAGTGATACGCTTAAACTGCGTCTGCAAAATATCTTTGTGCTCGTTGCCAGTTACGTGTTCTATGGTTGGTGGGATTGGCGTTTCCTTATTCTTATTGCTGTTACGTCATTTTGTTCGTGGGGTAGCGGTTTGCTTATTGCCAAAGCCAATGCGAAAGGTAAGTCCAAAGCGTGGATGATAGCCAACATAGTCCTCAATCTCGGTATTCTGGCTACTTACAAGTATTACGATTTTTTTGTTTCTGAGTTCGGGCAACTATTTGGAATCAATACCGACAGTCTGCTTTTGCGAATCATTCTGCCGGTGGGTATTTCGTTCTATACTTTCCAAGCACTCAGTTATTCGATAGATGTTTATCGCAAGCAGATAGAACCCTCGAAAGATATAATTGCGTTCTTTGCCTTTATCGCCTTCTTTCCTCAGTTGGTGGCCGGCCCTATCGAACGAGCAACGAACCTCTTGCCGCAGTTCCTTACCAATCGTCAGTTCTGTTATGCCCAAAGCGTAGATGGAATGCGTCAAATTCTATGGGGATTATTCAAGAAAATCGTCATAGCCGATAACTGTGCTACTTATGTGGATCTTGTATGGTCCTCTTATCCAACACAAAGCGGAAGCACCCTCCTGTTAGCCGCAATAATGTTCTCTTTCCAAATATATGGCGATTTCTCCGGATATTCAGATATTGCTATTGGCACAGCCAAACTATTTGGAATCAAGTTGATGCGCAATTTTAATAACCCGTATTTCTCTCGTGATATAGCTGAATTTTGGCGTCGTTGGCATATCTCGCTTACCACATGGTTCCGTGACTATGTCTATATTCCTTTAGGTGGCAGCCGTGTCGGCAAATGGAAGATTGTGCGCAATACATTCGTTATTTTTCTGGTGTCCGGTATTTGGCATGGAGCCAACTGGACTTTTCTCGGATGGGGAACATATCATGCATTGCTGTTTCTCCCGCTTATTCTTCTTGGCAAGAACCGCAAATACACCAACCAGGTAGCAGAAGGTCGTATCTTGCCCACTTGGCATGAAGCCGCGCAAATACTTGTGACATTTTTCATCGTTGTTACTGGCTGGATAATCTTTCGCGCAGAAACAATTACGCAAGCATGGGAATATATACAAGGCATATTTACACGAGACTTGCTTAGTGTTCCGCATATAATCAGTAAGCCCTTTATTATTCCATTGGCGTTGGCTATATTATTTATGTTGGTAATAGAATGGTTTAATCGAGCAGAGTCGCACAACTTCGCTATCAACAAGACAATTTCTCAGCAATGGGTTCGACGTATTATCTATATCGCGATAGCCGTGTATATGATATATTTCGGGAAATTTGACTATAATCAATTCATCTATTTCCAGTTCTAATATGAAACGATTTATTTCCACAATATGCATATATATCTTTGCTGTCCTGCTTGTGGTTGTTCCGCCAGAAATGTACAAGATAGTAACAGATGCAGATCTCGAGAATGTAGAAGGGGGCGAAGTCCGTATCGCTGTCAAGAAGAGTAAAACAAGGACCAATAGAAGAATAAAAAAACTCATTTTGGGAGATAGTACCGGACATGCACTGTATCCATCTGAGAATACATACGATAGTATTGTTTCTTTGGCATGCAATCAGGCGATAACTATGGCCGGGCAGTATTTCTTGCTTAAAAATTATCTGGAAACAAACAAGGATAATCTACCGACAGAAATAATCCTGTTGTTTACACCGGGAACGTTTGACAATGATGTTGATATTTTTGCATATCATTATTTTCTTAAGCCGTTCCCGTTATATGAATATAAATCGCTTTATACTCCGCACTTGAACGAGAGAATCAAGTCTATTCCATTCTATTGGACTGCAAACTTGCCATTCATACAAACGACCAACTATACACCAAGTATAGCCGTACCTACAGAGGTTGAGAGCCAAAGCATATCTGAGTTGAGTTTGGAATATCTATTGAAAATAGACTCTCTTACCAAACAATACGGGGTTCCGTATAGTATACGTTCAACACCGGTGAGAGATGATAGAAAATCACGCGTAGAAGATATTTTGCAAGACCTATTGAATATTAGTGATCCCGGCATAACAGAGAAAATGCGTGAATATGTGCAAAGTGTCGAGTATTATCCGTCAGAATTGTTTTTTGACGACGTTCATCTAAGTTCGCCCAATATACCGGCAGATTATTTGGAAGAAGTAGAATGACTCCAAAGTTAACGACAGAATATCGTGTGGCATCGCAGATTCTGTCCCGTTATCGTCTCGTTATCCTCTCGTAGGCTTCTCGAGATTTATGCATTTTCCATGGGCTAAAATTTGCACAGATTAAAAAAAAGCAGTAATTTTGCACGAGATTTGAAAACAAACATATAAGTCAATGCAAATAATTACTACTAAACAAGCTTTGCAGCAGGCAGTAGAGAACTGCAAGAAAGCCAATCAAACCATCGGTCTCGTGCCGACAATGGGTGCGTTGCACGAGGGTCATGCCAGCCTTGTCCGTCGCGCCGTTGAGGAGAACGATGTGTGCTTTGTTTCCGTCTTTGTCAATCCTACCCAGTTCAACAACAAGGAGGATCTGGCCAAGTACCCGCGTAATATAGAGCGCGATGCGGAATTGCTGCGCGGAATAGGTGCGCAATATGTGTTCGCTCCTACGCCGGAGGAAATGTACTCGGCTGAGGAGATGAATACTACGTTTTCTTTCGATTTCAACGGACTGGATGCCGTCATGGAAGGCAAGATGCGTCCGGGTCATTTCAACGGAGTAGTGCAAGTAGTAAGTCGCCTGTTCTACCTCGTTCAACCGGATCGTGCCTATTTCGGAGAAAAAGACTACCAGCAGTTGGCTATCATCCATCACATGGTGGAGCGTAGCAGTATGGCAGGAACGTTTGGTAATCTGCAGATTATAGGTTGCCCTATCGTGCGTGAGGAGTCCGGTTTGGCGCTGTCCAGCCGCAACGAACGCTTGTCGGCCGAGGAGAAACAGACGGCATTAGGAATATCCAAGACGCTGTTCGCTTCGCTGGAATGGGCTAAAGAGCAAGGTGCAACCGTTGCCGCTGTGCAACAACGCGTAATAGACGCTATCAATGCGATAAACGGTCTCGAGGTGGAGTATTACGAGATAGTAGATCAGACCACTCTTCTTCCTACTGATAGTTTCAATCACGCTATCGGATGTGTTACCGTTTATTGCGGTCCGGTGCGGTTGATCGACAATATCAAATATTAAGCCAAATTTTTCCGTGAAGATTGTCTGCGATCGCCATATTCCGTACTTTGTAGATGCTATCCGTTCCGGTTGGCCCGATGTGGATATTTGTCCGATGGAAACGGACGAAATCGCCATTTCTGTACTCACTGATGCGGATGTGTTGGTCGTGCGAACGCGGACACATGTCGATGCGGCTTTGCTGGAAGGAACAAGCATCCGTCTGGTATGTACGGCCACTATCGGATATGATCATATCGATGCGGATTATTGCGAGACGCACGGCGTCCGATGGATGTCTTGTCCCGGGTGCAATGCGCAAGCCGTGTGCGACTACATAGAGGAGGCGATCAGCAGTCAGATGTCAGATGTCAGCCGTCAAACTATCGGAGTTGTAGGAGTGGGGCATATAGGTTCGCTGGTGGCCAAGATGGCGGAGCGAAAAGGAATGAATGTGCTGCTGAATGACCCGCCCCGGGGTATAGGTGTCACTCTCGAGGAGATTGCACGCAGATGCGATATCATCACTTTTCACACGCCGCTGAATCAATCGACCTATCATCTTTGCGGTGCTGATTTTTTGTCCAAGACAAAGGTAAATGCGCTGATTATCAATGCGGCGCGCGGAGGAGTAGCGGACGAAACGGCGTTGCTGGAAAGCGGCCGACCGTATATACTCGATACGTGGGAGAATGAACCGCATATCAATACCGTCGTAGCGAAAAAGGCCCGGTTGGCCTCGATGCATATTGCCGGTTATTCGGTTGAAGGAAAAGTGAATGCTTCGCAGATGTGTCTGGATGCAATAGCGGAACAGTTCGGTATGCCTAAGCTGAAGATTGCTGTGCCCGCCACGCGCGGCGACAGCCAACCCGGTTGGCTCAAATGTGTGTCGGAAGTGCTACAGGCGCATCCAGACCAATTCGAACAACTGCGCAAAGCATATGTTTTGCGGTAGAATAATACCCTAAATGACAAAAAACGAGCGGCTATGCCGCTTTTTTCGTGTGTGCGCTTGCGTATGTAAAAAAAAAGTTGTACCTTTGCGGCCGCAATATAAGACAACTAATTTAAAACAATATGATACTCGACAAATTAGAGAACGCTGATTGGTATTACGACAGCGTACCCGGACTGGAACAATTCATTAAGTTCTTCAATGACAATGACCTGGAAGAAATGCCTGCGTGCAAGATTTACTTGGACGGCAAGGATCTGATTGTTAATATTATTGACTTCAAGGGCAAGGACGAATCCGCTTGCCGCATGGAGGCACACAAGGACTATATCGATATCCAGATTCCACTGGGAGAGGATGAGGTGATGGGCTGGAAATCTCAGGTTGATTGCCAGGATGTGACCCAGGAATATGACGAAGGTAAGGATGTAGAATTCTATGGAGACAAAGCGACCGCTAAGTTCACTGTGCCTGCCGGCCATTTCGCTGTTTTCTTCCCTTCTGATGCACATCAGCCCGGTATCGCTCCGGGCAAGCAGTATCGCAAACTGATTGTCAAATCGAAAGTGAATCAATAATAGTTCAACCAGGAAAAACACGTACTACTATGGCAGCATGTAAACAGACGAAGAGCACGGCAAAGGTAAAGAGCACCACAGCGCGAAAAGCAAAGGCAGAGAAAACGGAGAAGCCGCAACTGCGTATTGTAGAGCGTGACCCGTATCTGCAACCATATGCCGACGCGTTGCAGGGTCGTTATGACTATGCGCTTCGTAAGGAGCAAGAGATCACCGGTGGTCAGTTGCTGTCCGAATGGGCAAGCGGTTACCTCTATTTCGGTCTGCACAAGACGGCAGAAGGATGGGTATTGCGCGAATGGGCTCCAAACGCTACGGCTATCTATATCAAGGGTGATATGAATTCGTGGCAGAAGGACGAGCACTATCGTTTGCAGCCTAAAGAGAACGGAGTGTGGGAGGCTGTGCTGCCCGAGAACGCATTGCAGCATGGTCAATACTACCGTCTGCTGGTAGAGTGGAATGGTGGATGGGGAGAGCGTATCCCGAGTTATGTGCGCCGAGTAGTGCAAGACGAACAAACCAAGATTTTTTCCGCCCAAGTGTGGAATGAACCGGAATATAAGTGGAAGAATAGAAAAACTGTCAATCGCAAATCGTCAGGTTGTCAATCAAGCGAGGCGCTTTATATTTACGAGTGCCACATCGGTATGTCGTCGGAGCAGGAAAAGGTGAATTCGTATGAGGAGTTCCGCCGCGATGTGTTGCCGCGAATCGATGCGCTGGGCTACAACTGCATACAGATAATGGCTATCCAGGAGCACCCGTACTACGGCAGTTTCGGCTATCATGTGTCTAACTTCTTTGCTGCCAGCAGTCGTTTCGGAACTCCGAACGAACTGAAAGCACTCATAGACGATGCGCACGGCCGAGGCATGTATGTGATCATGGATCTGGTGCATAGTCATGCCGTGAAGAACGAACTGGAAGGGCTTGGCAATTTTGATGGCACCGGCTACCAGTATTTTCATGACGGAGGCCGACGTGAGCACCCGGCATGGGATAGTCTCTGCTTCAACTACGGCAAAAACGAAGTGCTGCATTTCCTCTTGTCGAACTGCAAGTTCTGGTTGGACGAATACGATTTCGACGGTTACCGTTTTGACGGTGTTACCTCGATGATATACCGCAGTCACGGTTTAGGTGAGGACTTTAACGGCTATGGCAGCTATTTCAATGGAAACGAAGATGGTGATGCGTTGATGTATCTGACTCTGGCCAACAAGGTTATTCACCAAGTCAAGCCTTATGCTATCACTATAGCTGAAGAGATGTCCGGCATGCCGGGTCTGGCTTGTCCGCAGGCAGACGGCGGAGTTGGGTTTGACTACCGTTTGGCTATGGGAATACCGGATTTCTGGATCAAGTATATCAAGGAGGTCAAGGATGAGGACTGGAAAGCCGGACATATACTGTATGAGATGACCAATCGCCGCGAGGACGAGAAGACGATCAGTTATGCCGAGAGTCACGACCAGGCGCTGGTGGGTGACAAGACTATTATCTTCCGTCTGGTGGATGCCGATATGTATTGGCACTTCGAGCACGGCCATGCCAATTATATGGTAGATCGCGGTATTGCGTTGCATAAGATGATACGGCTTGTGACGGCTTCCACCGTCAATGGCGGATACCTCAACTTCATGGGCAATGAGTTCGGCCATCCCGAGTGGATCGATTTTCCGCGTGAGGGCAACGGATGGAGCTATAAGTACGCTCGCCGTCAGTGGAGTCTGGTGGATAATCCTAACTATTTCTTCTCAGACCTCAACCGTTTTGACGAAGCAATGATCCACCTGCTGCGCGAAAACGTGCTTGCTGTCGAAGACGAATGTGGAAAGCATCTGCCATGGGTGATGAAATGGTGGGATAACGAAGGAGACCAACTGGTTGCTTATTCGCGTGGAGACCTGCTCTTCGTTTTCAACTGGAACGGACAGAAATCGTTTGCAGACTACGGCATACTGGTCCCCGAAGGCAAATATAAGGTGGTGCTCAATACGGACGCCAAAGAGTTTGCCGGCTTCGGTCTCAGCGATGATACGGTAGAGCACTTCACTCAGCACGATCCGTTATATGCTAAGGACGGCAAGGGATGGCTCAAGATGTATATCCCGGCCCGTAGTGCGGTAGTATTACAGAGAAGTTAAAAAAATAACGACGAATATGAAAAAACAATTATTGGTAATCGCATGTGCAGTGTTTGCACTGACTGCATGCCACAAAGAGAAGGTGAATGTTAAGGCCGAGTACGATAAACTCTATGCCAATGCCACGGCGGCGTACGAAGCTGCATCGTCGCAGGACGAGATGGATGCTGTCTATCACGGTTTGATCGACTCGACCTATCTCCTGTTGGAGGCTAATATGGGTGAACCCTATACCGACAGCCTGTTCGTGGAGACCTACTATATGCTTTCGCTCGAGCAGCGCAAAACGCTGTTTGAGAAGATGCCGTCCGAGATGAAGGAGGCGAACGAAGATATCGCGGAATTGCAGAAAAAATTTCTCGTTGAAATCGCAACGTCAAAGGGCAACCCGTATACCGATTTTCTTTCGTTGACACCGAACGGAGATGAGTTGGCTTTGAGCGAATTGGTCGGTAAGACCGATTATGTGCTGGTTGACTTCTGGGCTTCGTGGTGCCGTCCGTGCCGTCAGTTGCTGCCGGTTCTCAAAGATATCTACGTGTCTCAACCGAAAGGTCGCCTGCAGATACTCGGTTGCAGCGTGGACAAGGATGACGCAGCATGGCGTACGGCATTGGCCGAAGAGCAACTGCCATGGCCGCAGATTCGCGATGGACGCGAGGGAAATTATGTCTGCGCCGACAAGTATGCTGTTATGTTCATCCCGACCACTATCCTCATCGACCGCGAGGGTGTTATCGTTGCCCGCAATCCGACCGAACCGGAATTGGAAGAAATCCTGCTCGGAGAATAAAAAACAATCATAAATCTAAAAACACAATGAGATTAGTTATCGAACCTTCGTATGACCTGCTCAGTCAGTGGGCTGCGAACTATGTGGCTAAACGTATCAATGAGTTTGGCCCGAAAGAGAGTACACCGTTTGTATTGGGTCTGCCCACCGGCAGCTCCCCGCTCGGCATGTACAAAGCATTGATCAAACTTAACCAAGAAGGCAAAGTGTCGTTCCGCAATGTTGTTACTTTCAATATGGACGAATATGTAGGCCTGCCAGAAGATCATCCTGAGAGTTATCATAGTTTTATGTGGGAAAACTTCTTCTCTCACATTGATATCCGCAAGGAGAACGTCAATATTCTCAACGGTAACGCTACCGATCTCGAGGCCGAGTGCGCACGCTATGAGGCTAAGATCAAACAGTTCGGTGGCATCCATTTGTTCCTTGGCGGCATCGGTCCTGACGGACATATTGCCTTCAACGAACCGGGTTCGTCTCTCTCCAGTCGTACGCGTAAGAAAGAGTTGACCACCGATACTATCATCGCCAACAGCCGTTTCTTTGACAACGATGTCAACAAGGTGCCTAAGACTGCACTTACTGTGGGTGTGGGCACTGTAATGGATGCAGCCGAGGTGCTGATTATGGTCAATGGTCACAATAAGGCACGCGCCCTGCAGCACGCAGTCGAGGAACCGATCAGCCATATGTGGACTGTTTCGGCTCTCCAGATGCACCGACATGGTATCATCGTTTGTGACGAGGCTGCTTGCGAGGAACTCAAAGTAGGAACATACAAATACTTCCGTGATATAGAGAAGAACAATCTCGACCCGACAACGCTATTGTAATCGTCAATCGTTAAATCGTAAATAATATTTGATGTTGGAAATTTATAATTCGTTAACACGTTTAAAAGAAGAATTTCGTCCCTTACACGAAGGACACGTGGGCATGTATGTCTGCGGTCCTACCGTGTACGGCGATGCCCATTTGGGACATGCGCGTCCCGCTATCACATTCGATCTGCTCTATCGCTACCTGCAGTACCTCGGCTACAAGGTGCGTTATGTGCGTAATATCACCGATGTAGGTCACCTTGAGCACGCCGCAGACGAGGGAGAACACAACATTGCTAAGAAGGCACGCCTCGAGCAACTCGAACCGATGGAGGTGGTGCAATACTACACCAATCGCTACCATCGTGATATGGCTGCGCTCAATGTGTTGCCGCCGTCTATCGAGCCGCACGCGAGTGGCCATATCATCGAGCAGATTGCTTTTGTACAGCGTATCCTTGACAACGGCTATGCCTATATCTCCAACGGCTCGGTCTATATGGATGTGGAGAAATATGCCAAGGATTATCCTTACGGCAAGTTGTCCGGACGCAATCTCAACGATATCGTCACCGAGACACGCGAACTGGACGGTCAGGCTGAGAAAAAGCATAGTTACGACTTTGCTCTCTGGAAGAAGGCTTCGCCCGAACATATCATGCATTGGCCGAGTCCGTGGAGCGAAGGTTTCCCGGGGTGGCACATGGAGTGCTCTACCATGGGAACCAAGTATCTTGGCGAGCAGTTTGATATCCACGGCGGTGGACTTGACCTCATCTTCCCTCACCACGAGGCGGAGATAGCGCAGTCGTGCGCCGCGCTCGGACACGAGTCGGTTCACTATTGGATGCACAACAACATGATTACCATTGCGGGCAAGAAGATGGGTAAGAGCTATAACAACTTCATCACTCTCGAGCAGTTCTTCTCGGGTGAGCATGAGTTGCTTAGCAAGCCGTTCGGTCCGATGGTTATTCGTTTCTTCATCCTTCAGGCCCACTATCGTTCGACGGTCGATTTCTCGTCCGAAGCACTCGAGGCTGCCGAGAAGGGACTCCAGCGTATGCAAGAGGCTTATGCCCGTTTGCAGAAGTTGCAAACCGCCAAGGAAACTACCGTTGAAATCGGAGGATTACGCCAGCGTTGCCAGGAAGCAATGGACGACGATCTCAACTCGCCGTTTGTGATAGCCGCTTTGTTTGATTCTGCCAAAGCCATCAATACCGTATGGGATGGCAAGGGTACTATCAGCGAGGCCGATCTCAACGAGCTGCGCGATGTGTGGAAGACCTACGCTATCGATATCCTGGGTCTTACGCTCGAGAGTTCGGAAATGAGCAATGGCCAATCGCCAATGGGAAATAAACTCCAGGCTTTTCACAGCGCTATCGATCTGTTGCTGGGTATTCGCTTGGAGGCAAAGCAAAACAAAGACTGGGCAACCAGCGATAAGATACGCAACAGCCTCACCGACTTGGGATTCCAGATTAAGGATACCAAGGACGGCTTTGAGTGGAGCATATAAAGATTAATGACGAAAGGTTAGGGGCAAAGGAGGACGACGGATGAAAAGAAGAGGTCAAGCGTGGCTAAAGATAAATCGGTATCTGCTGATTCGTTTGAGCCTGTTGGTTTTTGCTCTGTGTCCGTTGTCGTCATGTGGAGACAAGCCGTCACAAGACGAAGAGATTCTTGAGGAAAACCTCGTTGCTTATCCCGGCCGCACCTTCAGCTACAAGCAGAAGTTCTGTGACCAGCAGAGCAAGCAGATTGAGGTGGCTCGCCGGTGCGGACTGAAGCGTCCGCCGCGCGACCGACAAGATGCAGCCTCTATGCGTAGCCGGTTGCAATACATCCGAACGTGTGATAACTATATCGTAGATAGCCTCACCCATTCGGTTCCCTATTTGACTCCGGCTGCCAAAAGCGAACTGGATTCCATCGGAGCGGGGTTTGCGGAGATATTGCGTCGCAACGACCTGCCGCACTACCGCTTCTATGTGACAAGCATCTTGCGTACCGAGGAGGATATTAATGCGCTCCGGCGCCATAACTTCAACTCCGTAACGCAGTCCTGTCATTGCTACGGCACCACCTTCGATATCGCGTACGCGCGTTATGACAAGGTGACCCGTACGCGAGACTATATGACGGTCGATAACCTCAAACTCGTCCTCGGCCAAGTGCTGCTCAACGAGCAACGAGCCGGACATATATACGTCAAGTACGAGGCTAAGCAGTCATGCTTCCATGTCACGTGCCGGCTGTAAACAAGGTAACAAACAGATATGAATAAACGTAAAATAATCAACGACCCGGTATTCGGATTTCTTTCGGTTCCTAACGAACTGATATTCGATGTGCTGCAGCATCCTTATGTGCAGCGCCTCAATCGTATCCGTCAGTTGGGATTGTCTTTCCTCGTCTATCCGGGGGCGCAACATAGCCGTTTCTCCCATTCCATCGGAGCAATGCACCTTATGCAAGAGGCTATTAATGCACTTTGTCAGAAGGGTGTGGAGATCACCGAGCATGAGGCTACATCGGCTATGATCGCTATCCTCTTGCACGATATCGGTCACGGACCGTTCTCCCATGTGCTCGAGCATACATTAGTCGACGGTGTGACCCACGAGGATATATCGTTGTTGATGATGGAGCGAATCAATCTGGACTTGCGAGGACAGCTGGATACCGCCATCGCCATCTTCCGCAACGAGTATCCCAAGCATTTCCTCCATCAACTCATATCCAGCCAACTGGATGTTGATCGCATGGACTATCTCTGCCGCGACTCGTTCTTCACGGGTGTGCAGGAGGGGCGCGTGGCCAGCGAACGTCTTCTGAAGATGCTCGATGTACGCGATGACAAACTGGTGGTGCAGATCAAGGGTATCTATTCTGTCGAGAAATTCCTAGTAGCACGACGTCTCATGTATTGGCAGGTCTATCTCCACAAGACGTCTGTTGCAGCCGAGCAACAGTTGATTAAGATTCTCAGCCGTGCTAAGGATTTGGCGCGTGGTGGCAAAGAGTTGTTCTGTTCCCCTGCGCTGCACTATTTCCTTTACCAACCTGTGACGGTAGATATGTTTTCTCCGCAGAGCGAGGCGCTCGATCAATACGCTCTCTTGGATGACAACGATGTGTTGTCGGCTATCAAGGCGTGGATATCGTCTGACGACCGTATTCTCAGTGCCCTCAGTTATAGTTTTGTCAATCGTCGTTTGTTCCGTGGCGAACTGCTGAGTTCACCGCTGACCGAGGCCGACAAGAAGGCGCTCAACCTCCACTATGCGCAGGTGTTCGGTGTCCCTGAGAGCGATGCCCGTTACTTCTGGTCGGAACATGTGTCAACCAGCAATACCTATTCGGAAAAGGCCGATTCCATCGATATTTTATACTCCGATGGAACCCTTCGTGATATCGCTGATGCCAGCGAGATTCTCGACCTCGAGGCGCTCACGCGCAAACCGCAGAAACTGTATCTCTTCCGCGCACGCGAATAAAAATAAGTAATTCCGTTATATCGAAACAACGTCAAAAAACAAACAACCGCATGGAATTTTCCGCACAACAAATAGCCCTTCTGCTGGGTGGCAAATTGGTAGGCAATGCCAATGCCAAGGTGTCCGACGTGGCACCTATCGAGCATGCTGAGGCTAAACATCTTTCTTTTATTACTGACGAGAAGTATCTTCCGCAGTTGCAAACCACCCACGCCGGGGTTGTCCTGATTACCGAGTCGCTGTTCAGTGACCAATCGGCCATCGGCAATGACCAATCGGCTGTCATCCTCGTTCCCAATGCCCGTGGAGCGATGGCACAACTGCTCCAACTGGTTGCTAAAACCATGAACCCTGCTCGTCAGGGTGTTGAGCAACCGTCCTTCATCAGCGAAGGAGTGACTGTTCCAGAAGATGCCTATATCGGCGCTTTCGCTTATATCGGCAAGAATGTGCGCCTCGGCAAGGGCGTGCAGATTTATCCGAATACGTATATCGGCGACAACTGTATCATCGGTGACAATACAATCCTCTATTCCGGCGTTAAGGTTTACTACAACTGCTCTGTGGGAGCCAATTGTATTCTCCATAGCGGCGTAGTCATCGGAGGCGACGGCTTCGGCTTCGAACCCGATGCGCAAGGTGTCAATCAGAAGATACCGCAGATAGGCAATGTGATCATCGAGGATGACGTTGAAATTGGAGCAAATAGCACGGTTGACCGCGCAATGATGGGTAGTACCGTTGTTCGCAAGAATGTCAAGATCGACAACCTCGTTCAGGTGGCGCACAATGTGGAGGTGGGTGAATCCACGTTCCTCTGCGCGCAGGTCGGTATCGCCGGTAGTACCAAGGTCGGCAAGCACTGTATTCTGACTGGTCAAGTAGGTGTTGCGGGTCATATCGAAATAGTGGATAACTGTATCTTCGGTGCTCAGGCAGGTGTTGCCGGCAGTGTTCGCAAACCGGGCATGTACCAGGGATCACCGGCTATCGATGCCGCCACATGGCGTCGTGCTACCATCGGCTTCAAGCAACTGCCGGAAATGGTTCGCGACTTGCACGAACTCAAAAAATCCCACAATTCCTAATTATTAGTTAACGATCTATTATGAAGCAACATACTATAAAACAATCATTCACCCTCCGTTCGGTGGGTCTTCACACGGGATTGGATGTCACAGCCACTTTCCTTCCCGCACCGGCTAACACCGGTATTTGTCTTCGTCGCGTTGACCTGCCCGGTCAACCCTGCCATCAGGCACTAGCCGACTATGTATCTGCCACCGAGCGTGGTACGGTACTCGAAAACGGCAAGTGGAAAGTGTCCACCGTCGAGCACGCGCTCAGCGCGCTCTACGCAATGGGTGTGGACAATTGTATTATCGAGGTCAATGCACCCGAGATGCCTATCCTCGATGGTAGCGCACGTCTCTTTGTCAAGGAGATCGAGCGCGTCGGACTCGAGGAACAGGATGCGGAGCAGAAGGTCTATGTGGTCAAAGAATCTATTGAGTATATGTCCGAGCACGGCAATATTATTCGTATCGAACCGTGCGACCACTACGAGGTAGATGTCACTATCGCCTTCGAATCCCGTCTTCTGCGTGAGCAGCACGCCATGCTTAATGATCTGTCGGCTTATCCTTACGAGATATCCGCTGCGCGTACCTTCTGCTTCGTGCGCGAGATCGAACCGCTGTTGCGTGTCGGACTCATCAAGGGCGGCGATTTGAAGAACGCGCTCGTTATCTATGAGACCGAGATGTCGCAAGAGGGAATGAACTATTTCTGCGACAAAATGGGCCAACCGAGACTCGATGCCACCAAGCTTGGCTACCTCTCACCGCTGAACTATCAGAACGAACCGGCACGCCATAAATTGCTCGATGTCATCGGAGATTTATCGCTCCTGGGCTATCGTATCCAGGGACGCATTGTTGCTGTCAAACCCGGCCACACGTTCAATACTCAATGTGTGCGCCGACTCCGCAATCAAATCCTTAGTGAATAACTTTCAATTTTTCAATTTAACGACTATGATTTCAGAATTAGCATATATTCATCCGGAAGCCAAGATTGGCAAAGATGTAGAGATCGGCCCGTTCGCCGTTATCAACAAGAATGTTGTCATCGGTGATGGCTGTATTATCGATTCCAACGCAACTATTTGCGAGTTTACTCAACTCGGAAAGAACTGCCATGTCTTCCCGTCTGCCGTCATCGGCGCTATTCCGCAGGACCTCAAGTTCCGTGGAGAAGAGACTTGGACCATCATCGGCGACAACAATGTGTTGCGTGAGTTTGTTACCGTCCATCGCGGTACGGCCAGCAAGGGCAAAACAGTCATCGGCAACAACAACCTCATCATGGCTTATTGCCACGTAGCGCACGACTGTGTTCTTAATAATAATATCATCATGTCCAACGCAACCCAGTTGGCAGGTGAGGTGGTAGTTGACGATTTTGCTATCATCGGCGGAGGAACATTGGTTCACCAGTTCACCCATATCGGTTCGCACGTGATGATTCAGGGTGGTTCGCGTATCAACAAGGATGTACCGCCTTATGCTATCGCAGCGCGCGAACCTATCGCTTTCTGTGGCATCAACTCTGTCGGACTCAACCGCCGCGGCTTTACTGCCGAGCAGATACACACTATCCAGGA
>JAEEHO010000087.1 GCA_016280845.1 Paludibacteraceae bacterium
ATAATCATGTAAAAACGCATAGACCTATTTGGATCACCACCAAGCGTTCCACTGTTGCGCGCATCCGTCGGATGGGGTACGAAGTATATTGGGTATGTTCGCCGCTAGGTATATGGTATGCATTGCGAGGCAAATACTGGTTTGTCAACTCCTATACATCCGACGTCCTGTTCTGTTTGGCAGGAACGGCTAAGATAGTGAATCTATGGCATGGGTTGCCGTGGAAATGTATTGAGTTCGGAATAAAGAAAGGTGTGTTGGCGAAGCGTTACTCCAAGGAAGATAAATTGGACGTATTTTTCCATCCTGCCTGTTTTCGGCAGCCGGACTATGTGGCATCCGGTGGAGAGATGGTCACGGATATATTTGCCTATTCGTTCCGTATATCCAAAGAGCAATGTTTGTCTTGCGGTTATCCGCGCAATTACCTGTTGAGATGCACCAAAGAGGAGGTACTCGATTTTATCCGCAGGTATGAGTCGGAGCAGACGTTGGCATTGGCCGGTAAGATGCAGTCATATGAAAAGGTGTATGTCTATATGCCTACATGGCGTGATTCGCAGAAGAACTTGTTCGCCAAGGGTATAGACCTCAATGCGCTGAATGAGGTGATGGCGGAGCAGAATGCTTTGGCTATCATGAAGCCTCATCCCAATACCACCAAGCCGGCACATGCGAGTTATTCCAATCTTGTTTTCATGGACAGTACGGCAGATGTATATACTATTTTGCCATTGACAGATGTGCTGATTACGGACTATTCATCCGTCATGTTTGATTATCCGTTAGTGCCGAAAAGCAGCATGATCCTTTATCAGTACGATTACGACGAATATATTACAGAGCGAGAGTTCAACTTCCCTCTGGACGGCAATATCATTGGCCGAAAAGTGACATCGTTTGAACAATTGTTGTCCGTTATCAAAAAGAAGGATTATCAGATGAGTGACGCGGAACGCGAGAACTTCCTGACTAAGTTCTGGGGAGAGACGGTGAGATTGAATGCGAGTGAAGAGATATTGAAGAAAGTTATATGCGAAGTATAAAGACATATATGGATATTCTGCGCAAGAAAGGGGTGTACACTTGTTTGCAGGAGGTGAAAAAGGCTATATGGCCAATCTGGTGGACGCACAGTCGTGTGGCAATCGAGCAGATACAGGCAGAACGTGTGAGCCGTTATTTCTGGCGGAAATATAAAGCACTTATAGCAGCACCACTGGAGAAATCCTTGTCCTCCCAACCAAGCAAAATGATTTGGACTTGTTGGTTGCAAGGGAGAGAGAATGCTCCTGAGATGGTAAAACAGTGTCTCGCTTCGATAGAGAGATATGCGCAAGGTTATGAGATTCACTTGTTGACGGCAGATAATATAAAGGATTATTTGACTTTGCCGGACTATATATGGGAAGAGTATCAATCCGGTAAAATGCAGTTCTCGCATTTTTCGGATATAGTTCGTACGGCATTGCTAGTGGAATATGGTGGTATCTGGATGGATGCAACGGTGTTGCTTACAGGTGCATTGCCCGATTATATCAGCCAGGAGCCGCTGTTTTTCTTCCGTAAGTCACTTACGAATAATAGACCTCATTTTGGATCAAATTGGTTTATCGCGGCGCAGAAGGGTGATCCGGTGATGCAACGCATGTTGAATGTTTTGTATGCGTACTGGCGAGAGGAAAAGGTAGCACGTGATTATTACATTTACCACATTCTTATGTATCTTATTCTTACGCGTAACGAGCAAGCAATGGCCATGATGAAGGCAATGCCATACATTCCTAACGAAGAGGTGCATGTCCTACAATGCAGTCTCTTTGATAATTATGATGAGAAGCAGTGGCAACGCATATGTACGCGAAGTACTATCCACAAACTGACGTGGAAATTTAATCACAACGAACCGATAGAAAAAACAGGTACCTATTATGACTATATCCTTCATCATATGCACATATAACCGCGCAAAGTATATCTACGAATGTCTGAGCCGTTTAGCGAAAAATACGGAACAGACAGGGTGGGAGATTGTTCTCATTAATAACAACTCAACGGATAATACAGCTGCAGAGTGTGAACGTTTTGAGAGAGACTATCCGCAGACGGCATATCATTATTTTGTGGAAACGCAGCAAGGTTTGTCTTTTGCTCGCAATCGCGGTATAGTAGAGTCACATGGTGACTGGGTCGTATTTCTTGATGACGATGCAATGGTTGAATCGGATTATATAGTTAATCTGAAACACTATCTCACTCAAAATCCGGAAGCTGCAGCTTTTGGCGGGAAAATAGAACCATTCTTTGAAGAAGGAGAACCGGAATGGTATAGCAAATGGTCGATGGGATTTGTGAGTGCTATAGATCAAGGCAGCACAGTGCATGTTTTTCCTAATAACAAGTTCCCCATTGGTGCAAATATGGGAATTAAGCGTAAAGTAGTTGAGCAAATAGGTGGTTTTAATACAGAATTAGGGCGAACAGGAAATAATCTATTGGCAGGGGAAGAAAAAGATCTTTTTAATCGTATTCGTGAAGAGGGAGGAGCAATCCTCTATTTCCCGAATATCAGCGTTAGGCATTGTATCCCTGCTCGTCGTACAACCAAGGAATTCGTCTCGAAATTGGCTTACGGCATTGGTGTTAGTGAGCGATTGCGGACACGCAATATAAGTGGTGCAGCTTATTTCAAACGTCTATTAGGAGAGTGTGTTAAATGGGCAGGCACAATAGTTTTGTGGTTCCGATACATGATACAGGGAAGTCGTTCAAAGGGCGACATGCTTGTTTTGTTTAGATATAATGTTACGAAAGGGTTGCTCCAATGAAACTTTTGCAAGCAATACAACAGCGCGGACTCAAATGTCTTTGGTATAAATTTAAGAATACCTATTTGAAACCAGATAGGGATATTCTCGAGATTGGGGCAAGAAATGGTTCTCTTGAATATCTTAAACGGTATGCCAATGTATGTGGCTCATCGATTCACGAAATGGAGCGTGGTGAAAAAATCATATGGGTATGTTGGTTGCAGGGGATTAAAAACGCGCCGATACTGGTGCAGAAGTGCGTGGAGAGTATTCATAAGTATGCCGGAGATTATAAGGTCGTAGAATTGACGAATAATAATATCTCACAATATGTCACTCTGCCCGAATATATATGGGAAAAATATCGTAAAGGTACTATCTCGCATATTCATTTCTCCGATGCGTTGCGCTATGCTTTATTGACAGAGAGAGGTGGCATATGGATGGATGCAACTGTTTTGCTGACAGGCGAGCTGCCGTCTTACGCAGTGGATTCTCCGCTATTTGTTTACCATAGCGACCAAAAAGGAAGTTCGTTATTGAGCGTCAACTTTATATCTGCATACAAACATCATCCTTTAGTGGAAGATACGTATCATATGATATTGGCATATTGGCAAGCAGAAAACAGAACGATAGACTATAATATGACAGCTGTATTCTGGACAATCGCAGTATACGCTAATCAACAGAATACAGAGTTATGGAACAAAGTGTTGTTTGTTCCAACGGGGCTGAAGGAAATATTGATTAATGAATTAAATGAACCATACAGTGTAGAACGCTGGCAACAAATATGTGCGTTATCTTCGGTTCACAAACTCTCGTATAAGTTTGCGGATATTGGGATTGATACCGACAAACAAGGCACATTTTATGATGTGCTATTTAATCAGAAAAACTAATTATCACTTAATTCGGAGCGTCAGAGATTGTTTATTGTATTGACGGTTTGCATTGCAGCAAACATGGCGGCATCCATATTGTAATACTCCCAA
>JAEEHO010000088.1 GCA_016280845.1 Paludibacteraceae bacterium
CATTTAATTCCATCATTTGTTCCCGAAGTTCGCTCTTGACGTCCGATATCTGCTTATTCAGTTCTTCCTTGATATCCGCGATGTGCTTGTCCTGATCTATGTCACGCTTACGTAACTGGGCGTGATTATTCAGTAAACACACGACGATTGCGGCAATGCTTGATACACTTGCGCTGATTAACGAAATTATTAATTGCTCCATCTCTTATGCCCTCACATTGTTTTTATTCAAGCCACCATTCATAGATTTGCCCCAGTCTCAAACTTCCACACTCACCGCACATTGCAAGATAATATTCCCCAGTGTATGAGCTAATATCAATGCTTCCTTCAAGTAATATGCCACCTGTCTGCGGAAGGGCTTGCTGGAAAACTTTTTGAGTATATCTGTTTTTGCCTGACATCAAACAAAATTCAATGGCATAATCTGGCGTAGAACCGTTTCCAGAATATTTAAACTTGACAACGCTGTACGGTGTTAGGTCTATTTTGTTTTGAGTTCCTAAAATTGCAAGTTTGTTTGTACCAGAAGACGGCACGCCGAAGTGGTCGGATGCCATTGTCATGCCGACGGCACTCCAACCAGATTCGGTGTAAGTATAATTGCCAGGATTCTCGTAATTAACACGCCAAGAACCATTGTCGTATATTTTCAATTTGCGGGAAGTATTTCCGCCTGCTCCGTAAAGAAATCCTAACGCCATGACTTATACCCCCTTTGCTACAAGAGTTAAATCGCTCTGCGGTTCGTCGGTTGCGTATAATGTAACGCCCGCCGCCTGGAAGTCTATCGCCCTTACCATATAAATCGACGTAAATTCATCAAGCGTAGGAACGCCACCAGTAGCACCGTACAACTGACACGTAGGTCTGCTGTCTGCTGTGTAATATGTACTTGTCTTTACCGCAACATAAGGAGAATCGGTGCTTGTATTGGGGTCTGTATTTGCTACCCAGTCGGTCGTTTCAATCGTGAAGGTATGTACGACATTGATATCGTCAACCGCACTGTTTAAGTCCAAAATATCTTCTGCATTTTCTGCGATGCCATCGGCCTTCTTTTCCAACTTTCCGATTGCCTGCGATACGTTGTCTGCCGCCACAATAGGGCTTGTGCTTTCAGGCTTTGTGTAGCCGAGCATCGTCAAACTCTGCGCCGATAAATCTTCGGGCGTAGGCGACCACGGAAGAATCGTTAAATACGTTCTGTTATTTTCGGGGTCGTCGACGACAAGCACGTTTGACGAAAACGCTAATTTCGTCCTGTGTGCAAAATCCGTTCCCGCACTGTTCTCGATCACGTGGCCTTCAAGGTCGGTTGCGTTTAAGGCATCAATCAGCGCGTTATACTTTTCCTTGACAACCTCCTTAACCAATTCATCGAATTTTGCCTGCATTTCCGCAACGGTTAAGCCAGGAACATCAGGAAGCCCCTCGACGCCTTTGCCTGCAAGGTCGGCTTGTGTGATTTTGTGTTCTGTAAAATCTGCCATATCTTATTCTCCTATCCCTTAAAGTTACCGTTCTCTGCAAATTCCATCGCTATGTCGTACAGGCCAAGCGGTTCGTTTAAGGCATCGTTGATAAACTTAAGTCTGAATTTATCGACTTTCTTAATCCGGACTTTCGTTTTGCATATTTTCTGTGTCTGATCTGACGAGAATGAAAACTTCGAAAATACAAGTTGCGAGAACATCAGGTATCTTGCGAAGGAAGTATCTTCTTTCACAAACTCCCACAAACCGCGTTCCATCGCGTAAAACTTAACGGAAGTAGCAACCGCAGCTTCCGCCCGTAACGCAACGTATCGAAGCGTCTTGTTTTTATAGAAAAGCTTTCCGTCTATGTCCGGTGTTTCCCAAATACACTCAATCGGAGCGCCATCGTCGTTGTAAGAAGCCAGTGCGTACTTGTCTGTGTAAAACTTGCACACGTGACCGTCTTCTGTGCCGAACCACAATTCATTGTCTTTTACCCACATGATATGTGCAGGTAAATTAGTACGGTAAAATGCTACATACTGTCTGTGTGAATACGGCGCCGATTTATCTGTTACGACGGGCTGTAACCCATCAAGAATGTATGCAACATTGTTAAGGCACAACCAGTACATATCCGAGTACACGCAAGCGTAAGCCTTCTCCAAATTCGCTTCTTCAAGAAGCTGGCCATTTATGAAAAACGATCTGTTCTGGGAATACTTCTCACCTGTGATATCCTGGGCTGTAACTGCGTATATGCCCTGCCTTGTAAGGAATAGCGGTTCTGCCTGTAAATAGGCAAAAGAAAAAGGCGCTACCGCACCCTCGCCCTGCAAAGCATTTGATACTTTAAATACTATCTTGTTGCTGTCGTCTTTTCCGCCGGTCCGAATGATAATGTTCTGGTCTCGCTCCATCGCATCTTTGTGCGTCGCCAGTGCGGAATTTATAACCGAGTATCCGATGATTGCCGAAGCATCCGAGCCAAGTCTTGAATAGCTTGTATCTGCAAAATACGTAGGGTCGTACTGTTCCGAATACCAGTCATAATTTATTTTATCGGGATTGCCCGAA
>JAEEHO010000089.1 GCA_016280845.1 Paludibacteraceae bacterium
CACTTGCGTTACAGCCGCGACTACAGTCCGCTACCGAATGTCAATTAAACTTCCGATATCAAAGAGTATCGCAAATCGCATATTGCTTTTGCAGGCTATACACGGAGACGAGCTTATGCCCGTCTCCGCTGCTATGCCGGATGATGTAATCGTTCTGCACGATGCGCTTGCCCGGTTACGAGAACACCGGCCTGGCGAACCGCTGACGCTCTATCTGAAGAATTGCGGCACGGCTTTGCGTTTTCTGCAGGTCCATTTGGCGGAGTGCTATCCCGGTGAACCCATTACGTTGGACGGTGACCCGCGGCTCAAAGAGCGAGATGGCAAACCCACAACGCAGACCACCTCGGCGCTTATCCTGCATGGCCACGATATACCCGTCGAACCGAACGAATCGCCTTATATCACGATGTCGCGCAAACTAATGGCTAATGGCGAGTGGCGAAGGGCGAAAGTGGAAGCCGACTGGAGTAGCGCTGCCTTCTGGTACGAATATATAGCTATTCATGGCGGCGACCTAAAATTAGAAGGCCTCAAACAAGATAGCCTCCAAGGAGATCGCATTGTTGCTGATATTTATGCCGAGCATTTTGGCGTTCAAACTACTTTCACTCCCGAAGGTGCACTTATCATAAAAAGGAACTTACCTAAGCATCGCCAGGTAATCCTAGACTTTACAGCTACCCCCGACCTATTCCCGGCAATAGCATTAACGTGCGAGAAGTTAGGCATGGAGTTGCAAGCTACGGGCACAGAACGGCTTCGTTACAAAGAGTCCGACCGCATAGAGGCAGTGCAAAAACACGAAGTGCGCAATGACCACCGAATGGCGATGGCACTCATGTGTGCGGATTATCCGGTCAGCATAGAAGAACAAGCGTGCATAGCGAAGAGTTATCCCAAATATGCAGAAATTTTGCGGACAATCAGCCGTCGTTTCCGACGGTCAGCCGACGGTCAGCCGACAGTCAATGTTGAGAAAGTGCCACCATCAATATCCCATATCACTCCTATTAGAGGAGTCAATGATGACAATTTGGGCAAAAAACACGCCCTAAGCAAACTCATCCACGCTGCTTCCGGCGAATACGTCTGGCTTCACGACGACGATGTCATTATGCCTCCTATCTTGCAGTCCGAAGGACGGTCTTGCAGCGTCAGCGGTCTTACAACGCAGTGGTCTTATAGCCCGCAGGGCGGTCGGATGGCAGACTTGATTATTCTGCCGTTAAGAATGGAATCGAACTTAAGCTCTCCTTCTATTTTGGAACGCTTACAAATAGCCGAATACGCTGCTATTCAAGAAGTGACGATGATGATGGCTAAACAAGGCAAGGCGGTCATGTGTTCCGGAGCCAACCTCATTGTGCGCCGCGAGGCATGGTTAGCATGCGAATCCAATCTGCATCCCGAGATACCCAGTGGCGACGATATGTTTCTGCTGGAGGCCATGAAACGGCGCGGGTACAGAGTAGAAGTGATAGATACTCCGGAATATACGGCTGTTGTGCGTCCGCAAACATCGTGGCGCGCGTTTTGGCGGCAGAGAATGCGTTGGGCAGGCAAAGCGCCGCACTATACCGATCCGGATATATTGCGTTATGGCAGAATAGTGCTGATAGCTAATGTTCTCCAATTCCTTTGTCCGCTTGTTATCTTGCTCAAGTTTCCTTTTGAGTATAGCTTGATACGCAGAAGGCAGGCGATTGACTCGCCCGACCCAAAGTCTTCTGTATCTAATCTCTGGATAGCTTTGCTATTGGAAATTCTCTATCCTTATTACCTGTTGATATCGCTTATCGGCGGTATTTTGCGCCGCAACGAGTGGTAATCTATTTCTTTAGGAAGTATCTGCAGAATGATTGCAGTCCGCATTGCTCGCATTTCGGTTTGCGGGCTTGGCAGACGTAGCGGCCGTGCAGTAACAGCCAATGATGGGCTTTGGGAATAATCTCTTGCGGGATATATTTGACCAATTGGCGTTCGGTCTGTAATGGATTCTTGCTGTTGGTGGTCAAACCCAGTCGTTCGCTTATGCGGAAAATATGCGTATCGACAGCCATCGTCGGTTGATTCCATATAACGGCGCAAACGACATTCGCGGTCTTGCGACCGACACCTGAGAGCGTTTGCAGATCGTCTATGTTGTCCGGAACTTGACTGCCGTAGTATTCAACTAAGCGTTGTGCCATTTGTACCAAATGTTCGGCTTTTGAACGCGGGTAGCTGACAGACTTGATATATTCAAACACCTCGTCGCTTGTGGCTTGCGCGAGCGCATCGGGTGTAGGATATGCGGCAAAGAGAGTGGGGGTGACCATGTTCACACGCTTGTCCGTGCATTGTGCCGAGAGCATTACTGCCACGAGCAACTCGAACGGGTTGCCGTAGTTCAGTTCGCTTTCAGCCACGGGCATATTCGCTTCGAACCACGCGAGTATATTTTCAAAACGCGCTTTAGTGGTCATTCCTCTGTACTTTGTACATCGTTGTTTTGTATCTGTATATACGTTTTGCTTAGGTACTGCAACAATTGTGTTGCTCTCTGCTGTACATCGGCTGTCTCCGGACTGATCTCGCGCTTCTGCAGGCGGAGCATCATGATTTGATAGAGCAGAACAAAGCATGCTTCTATGTCCGACATTGTCGGTCGGTCTGTCTTGGCTTTCAGCAGATTCAGGCTTGGCTGCAGACGAATGATAGCCGCGCGGTATGTGGCTTCTTCGTCCAACAATTGGTCATTTAGGTCTTCCAATTCGGCTAATGCGTTTTGTGCTAACTGCAGGTGACCGCCTTCCATGATTCCCTCGCGGTGCATCATCTCATTCAGTTCGTGCAACTCCTGCGTTGCCTCGGCTTGTTCGGGAAACGCACGCAAGTAATTCTCCATTTGCCATAACCAGAGGATGTACTCGGCTATATTCTCTTTCTTACTCTTCATCATCGTCCCAATCTATTTCGTCCAAATAGTTATCGCTCATGAAAACCTCTATATCGCGGCGGTCTTTCTTTGTCGGGCGACCCATACCGCGGTCGCGGCTGCCGTTACCTGCCATTCGTGCCAGTTCTAGCAACTCCAATTGTTGCGGTGAAGTGCAGTCTTGCAGATATTCCGGCACCAGTTTGGCACCCAAGCGGTTCTCGCTCAACTGCAGAACGCGGTAGGAATAAGTGATTGGACCTTTGCGCACGCTGAATGTATCACCTACGTGGAAGGTACGACTCGGTTTGAGTTGCACACCGTTCATCGTAATACGCCCGTTCTTGCAGGCATCCGACGCAATACTGCGCGTCTTGTAGATGCGCATTGCCCAAAGATATTTATCTACGCGTACTTCCATAATTGACCGCTTTGCTGATAGAGTATAGACCGCTTCGCTGATAGAGTATAGACCCGGTTACCATAGTTATAGAACTATAGGTTGGCTGCTTCCTTCTTCTAAACGACGCATAAACCCAGAAATCATCATTTGTAATTTATCGGCTTTATCGCATAGAGAAAGTGATTGTGTATGATCAATATAGCCAATTCGCTCGGCTAATATGATTTGTGTACTTAATTCAAACAATG
>JAEEHO010000090.1 GCA_016280845.1 Paludibacteraceae bacterium
ACGCGAGCGGGGAGTGGCGCAGCCCGGTAGCGCAACGGTCTGGGGGACCGGAGGTCGCGTGTTCGAATCACGTCTCCCCGACAAAAAGGATGGCTCACGCCGTCCTTTTTGGGTATACGGATTTTCACACGCGTGTTCTTATCTCGCTTCGCTCGAACGATTATTGCTCACCGGCCGATACGCAATGCTCGAATCACGTCTCCCCGACAAAAAGGATGGCTCACGCCGTCCTTTTTGGGTATACGGATTTTCACACGCGTTTGAATAAAAATCACAAGTGGCGGATACGCCATTCGTTCGGGTAGAGATTATTCTGCCTATTACCCACGTTTTTTGCAAAGCCGAGTGGCACACCTTCGTATGTCAGCAGCAACAAGCCGAGAGGCACGTCGGTTAGTGTCAGCGCTTCGGTACGCAGGTAACTCAGCGCCTGCTCTTGCGTCAGCGCCACATTCGGAAAAGCCTCTTTGCGCAGATCCTTCAGCATGCTCAGGCTGTGCTGAGGTGCTATGCCGCGACCGCGCTCTTCGCCTAGACCGAATCCCGTAGAAATACAAGTCATTTGCTCAGCCATGTAGTCTATCAGTTCCTGATACTTGATCGGGTAAGCCGTTGCAAAACGGTCTGTATAACGTATAGCCCAATCATCCGGATTCTGCAGCCATGCGCGCATCTCACGCAAATACTCCGGTTTCGGAGCACCGCCTATGCGTTTCGATGTCTTCAGTTTTGCCGGCTCGTACTCTTCATCCTCGTTCTTGCGCAAGGCACAGAGGTAGAATCCTTCGCCTTTGGCCTTATGCGGATAGAAGTGATAACCCACAGTTCCTTCGGTGATACCCCATGACGGATCGTAGTCTATCGGCAACACCTCGGCTCCCAGCGTCTCGGCTATCCATTCCACGTTCTTCTCGTTCTCTTCCTGATTGAAAGTGCAAGTTGAGTAGAGCAGTATTCCACCCGGTTTCAATGCATCCCATACATCCATCAGAATACTGCGCTGACGTTCTGCACATTGCTTGACGGCGCGCAAGCTCCACTCGCTACGAGCTTGCTCATCCTTGCGGAACATTCCTTCGCCCGAACAAGGAGCATCTACCAGTATACAGTCGAACAAATGACGACATTTCTCGCCGTACTCCTCTGCGGAATTGTGTGTCACGACGGTATTGCCGTTGCCCCATTTCTGGATATTCTCGCTCAGGATGAACACGCGTTGACGCACCACTTCGTTGGCAATCAGCAGTCCGTCGCTGCCTAAGAACTCACTAATCAGCGTACTCTTGCCGCCCGGTGCCGCACACAAGTCCAGCACCACGCTTCCGGTCTCTACATATTGCTCCAGCGCCTGTTGAATGAACATACTGCTGGCTTCCTGCACATAGTAGCAACCGCAATGGAACAGCGGGTCCAGCGTGAACTGCGGGCGCTCGCTCAAATAGTAGCCATCCATATGCCACGGCACCTCATCGGTGTCGCAGTCAAAGGTCAGCACGTCCAGCTTGCTATTCAGGCGAATACTTGTCACGGGCTCTGTCTCCAGAGCACGAAGCAACTGCTCGGCTTCGTTGCCGAGTTGCTGACGCATACTATCTATGAAATCCAACGGAAGCATAGTTTCTTAAAATCGGGCACAAAGGTACTACAAAAAAATGACATGTGCAAACACACATGCTACTTTTCGTAATTTTTGTATCTGCAACAGTAGCGCGAGGGTAGCCTCTACAGTCGGCGAACTGTCAGAAATGACTACTAATCCCCTCGATAAAACCCCGATAAAACCCCGACAAAACCATTATAAAAGCAAAAGGGGCAAAAGAACGAAGAAAAAAGAAGAGCCACTAGATAGTGGTTCTTCCGATTCTTTTCCTAATAAGGCGCTCCAATTAAGCGAGTTTATTTACGAAGCGAGCCAATTTCGATTTGAGGTTGGCAGCCTTGTTGTCGTGAATAATGTGACGCTTAGCCAATTTGTCGAGCATAGAACTTACTTTAGGCAGTGCCTCAGCAGCAGCGGCTTTGTCAGTAGTCTTGCGCAAGTCGCGCACAGCATTACGAGCTGTCTTAGCGTAATAATGATTGTGAGCTTTGCGTGTCTCAGTTTGGCGGATACGCTTCAAAGATGATTTGTGGTTTGCCATCTTGTTTATTTAGTTTTGTTGTCCGACTCGCGGACGGTTTCAGTAATATCCCTCGGCCTTGAGAGGATTGGCTTCAGGACGTGACTTTAGGGAAGGTCTTTGGTAGTGCCAAGGGGAATCGAACCCCTATTGCAAGAATGAAAATCTTGAGTACTAACCGTTATACGATGGCACCAAATCATTTACCATTTTAGCCTTTCTCAATAGACCATTGAGCAAAAGCGGGTGCAAAGGTACTGCTTTTTTTTGACATGACCAAATATTTCTGCATTTTTTTGTCATTTTCTGCTTTTTCCAGGTCATTTAACCGTAAGAAAGCAAGAACTAAATCCTCCTACATGGCCTAAACCGCCATCGACATTGGTATAGACATGTATGGGTTCTTGCTCGCCGAGCAAATCGCCGAGTATCTCTATTATTTCCTCCGAAAGGGTCGGCTCCGACTCAGGGAAACCGCTCGGTGCGCTTACTTCGAAATCTTTATTGTAATTTCGCATCGTTCTGTCTAACTTGTACAGACTTTGTGTGACTGCAATAGTATAGAGTTCCAGGCTGCTCAACTCTACTCCAGTGCATATTTCGCGTTCGAACTCCGACCAATAACGATCGACAAAGAGATGGATACGTCGTTTTTGCTGCAGGGCTGATGCGGGGAAGAAAAGATAGTCATAGGATCCGTAATAGCCAGCTGCTTCGGGATTCAAAGCCTCAGCAAACACGGCATCAGCCGAATAAATAGCCTCCAAATTGACTTCCATATCTCCATAAGAAGTATGGGAAAGAAGTGTTCCTTCTACCATGGCTATGCCAATCATATCATCTTGGTTGCCATGATAGGCGTCAAACTCAAGCGTCACATTGACCCAATAGTTCGGCTGCACTTCACAAGATACAACGCGTGCGGTCATTTGACCAGGCAATATTTCACGTGCAGTAGCCTTAGGAAAAGACGGATGTGAGGCTACAATCTCTACAGTATCCAAAGGCTGCAGGATAACCCCGGGCAGAATATACATAGAGGACGAATCTTTCTCCATCGTTTGCCACGGACCGCCGTTGATTCGGATAGAAGCATCCACGTCGATATGTTTCAAACTATCTTC